>JAFLCM010000449.1 GCA_017303565.1 Planctomycetota bacterium | reverse complement strand
AGGGCGTAGTCCAACGGCGGCACGTCGCGGTTCACCCGCGACATCCCCGCCACGAACGACAGCGTCCCGATCGTCGTGAAGTGGTGTACCCCCACCGCGCCCCCGATCCCCGCCCCCGATTCCACCAGACAATGCCCGCCCAGCATCGTCCCGTTGGCGATCACCACCCCGTCCTCGACGATGCAGTCATGGGCGATGTGGACCCCCACCATGAACAGCCCCTCGGACCCCACGCGCGTGACCCCGCCGCCGTGCTCGGTGCCGCGGTGGACCGTCACCTGCTCGCGGAACTTGTTGCGGTCCCCGATGACGAGCGTCGTGGCGCCCCCGGCGTACTTCAGGTCCTGTGGGTCGGCCCCAAACACCGAGTACGGGTAGCACACGTTCCCCCGGCCCATCGAGGTACCCGGGTACACCGTCACGTGGTTGTGCAGCACGCAGCCCTCGCCCAGGCGCACGCCCGCGTGCACGACGCTGTACGCGCCGACCTCCACGGCGTCGCCCAGTTCGGCGCGCCGGTCAACGACCGCGGTCGGGTGGATCCGGGTGCTCATCGCGTCTGGGTGGAACCCACCTGCGAAGGATCGACCATCAGGAACTTCAACCGGGCCTCGGCGGCGACCTGGCCCTCCACCAGCGCCCGGCACGACACGTCCGCCAGGCGCGACGTCGCCTTGTTGGGCGTCGCTTCGATCCGCAGCTGATCCCCCGGCTGCACCGGCCTGCGCCACCGCACCTCGTCCGCGGACATCAACACCGCCACCTTCCCCTTGTGATCGAGCACGTTTGACAGGACCAGCCCCGCCAGCTGCGCCATCGCCTCGAGGATCAGCACCCCCGGCATGATCGGCGCGTTGGGGTAGTGCCCCACGAAGAACGGCTCGTTGATCGTGACGTTCTTGATGCCGACGCCCTGCCCGTTCGCGCCCAGAGAGATCACCCGGTCCACCAGCACCATGGGGTAGCGGTGCGGCAGCAGGTCAAGGATCTGGCGGATCGTCATCGCAGGAATATTTGGGCCGGCCGGTGCCTGACCGCCCGGCTCCGCGCCCGCGGACGGTTTCGGCGCCGCCTCGCGCAGCGCACGCGCCATCTTGTGGTTCAGCGCGTGCCCAGACCGCACCGCGACGATCCGCCCCCGGATCGGCCCACCCGCCAGCGAGAGGTCACCCAGAAGGTCGAGCAGTTTGTGGCGCGCCGGCTCGGCATCGAACCGGTATGCGTTGTCGATCGGGCCCGACGGGCCGATCACCAGCATGTCCCGCGCCGTGAGGTGTTTGAACAGACCCGCCGCCGTGGCACGCTGGGCTTCCTCCTGCGTCGAAAACGTCCGGGCGGGAGCGACCGAACGCAGGTAGTCCGAGGGCTCGATCCGGCAGGTGAACGCCTGGCGCTCGATGGGCGACGGGCCGTCGAAATCAAGGACGTACGTCAGTTCCAGCCCTTCATCGGGAGACGAAGGCGGGTAGTAGGTGATGCAGGCGTCCTTCTCGTGAACGCTCACCGGCTGCGCGGGACAGATCACTCCAATCGGCGCTGCCTGTTCGACCGTCCCCGCCGCCTCGATTGCCTGAGCGAAGCCGAGCGCCGACCCGTCGCCGATCGGCGCCTCCGGACCCTCGACATCGACGACGGCGTTGTCGATGCCCAGCCCCGCCAGCGCCGAGAGCACGTGCTCAACGGTTTCGATCTCCGCCGACCCGGACTTGATCGCCGTCCGCCTCGGCTTGGAGGGGTCGACGTTCTCCACCTTCGCGGGAATAGCGGGCGATCCCGGGAGGTCGGCCCTGCGGAACACGATGCCGTGGTTCACCGGCGCGGGGCGGAACGTCAGCGCCGACCGTGCCGCCGTGAACAAGCCGGTCCCCTCGACGCGGGCCTCGCGGGCCAGCGTGCGTTGCTGGGATCGATTCTGGGGAGCGCTGGAACCGTTCTGGACCATCAACGGCCCATTGTAGCCAAGCCCGCCTCGTTCCTGGACAAAGCCCGAACGACCGTCCCGCGGGTGATTCAGAACGACGCCATCGCCGCGGGGTCGAGCAGTTGCAGCACCGCCACCGCCACCGGGATCACGCTGATCGCCACCGCGACCGAGGCGAGCTGCCTCCCCAGTTGCGCACGCTGACGCCCCACCACCTCGCACGCGAGCAGCACGAAGAACACCGTGGCGAACTTGAACAGCGTCATGCCGGTGATGCCGGTGGTCTCGATGGCGCGGGCTTTCTCGATCACCCACGCCGCGAACCAGTTCACCTCGACGCCGCCCAGCCGGAGGATCACGGTGGTGAGAAAGACATCGAGCGCGGCGAGCGCCACGTATCCCATGTACGCCCTCGGGTAGAGAACCGGCGCCTGGAACATGACTCACAATTCCTAACCGCCCGCCACCCTCGATTCAAGAGCCTTCCCGACCAGCCCGGCATAAAGATCGCGCAAACGCGCCGGGGCCTCCACGTTCGGAACCCAAACGTCCGCCTGCAGCAGCGCCTGCTCGACGAACATCCGCCTGCCGTCGATGAACCGGACCCCCTTCTCTTCGCACGCCGCCGCCAAAGGGGTGCGGACGGGGTTGTAGACGGTGTCCATCACCACGCCGGACTTGGCGCAGGAGGCGATCACCGACTCCGGAACAGGGGATGCCGCCGGGTCGGGCCCGCCCCTCATCCCCACCGGCGTGGCGTTGACCAGAATCTCGCAGCAGCACCGGCCCATCGCGTCCCACGGCCCGACGACGCACCGGCCCGCCGGGAACGCTTGGGACATGTCGCCCACCAGCGCCTCGGCGCGTTCCCGCGAACGGTTGTAGACCACGACCGTGGC
>JAFLCM010000448.1 GCA_017303565.1 Planctomycetota bacterium | reverse complement strand
GTCCGTCAACGCCACGCTCACCGAATCGCAGCGCTCCAAACTCCCTCCCCGGCGCGCCCCCCGCGGCCCGGGCGCGGAGCAGATCGACGGCGAGGAGGGCGGCGCCGCCGAGATCATGGAGATCCGCGTCCGGGAGTGACCCGTCCCGGCGCTTGAATCAGGCTTCGGTGTCTCGGTCCTTGCTCGGAGTGGAGGACGCTTGCGTTGCGCGCCCGGGCGCCGGGCGTCGATGGCCGACAAAGCGCCCCGAATCCCCTACCATGAGGCAACAAATCGACGCGAGGCCGGTTTGACCGGGGTCGGAAAGGACGGAGGTTCACCCCTGGCCACGCTGCCCACCCAGCCGGTTCCCGGTTCGATGTCGCCCCTGTCGGGGGTGAACGGGGGCGGTGCGCACGACACCAACGGCATCCGCCGGGTCTCGCTCATCGAGCAGCGTCCGGACGTCGAGGAGCGTGCGGTCCGGACCATCAACGCCGAGCAGGCGATCCGCCTGCGTGCCGTCCCCATGCGGATCGACGCCGGGCGGTTGCACGTGGCGATGCTCGACACCCTCGACGACGCCGCGGCGGACGAGATCAGCGTCTTCGCCTCGCTGCCCGTCACTCGCCACGCCGCCACCGAAACCGTCATCCGCGACCTGCTCCGCGAGCACTACGGGACGACCGCGGCGGAGATCGCCCAGCGCCTGACCAAGGGCGAGCAGCAAGCGGACGACCTCGTCGCCAACCTCGAGGCGATCGACGCGGAAGAACTGCACCGCATGGCGGAGCAGCCGACGCTGATCAACCTCGTCAACCTGATCATCCTCGAGGCGGTCCGCGGGCGCGCCAGCGACGTCCATGTCGAGCCTTTCGAGAAGCAGCTCTCGGTCAAGTACCGCGTCGACGGCGTGCTCGTCCAGCAGTCCAGCCCGCCCAAGAAACTCCAGCCCGCGATCACCAGCCGCATCAAGATCATGGCGGGCATGAACATCGCCGAGCGCTACGTGCCCCAGGACGGGCACATCACGCTCCGCTTCGAGGGTCGCAAGGTCGATATCCGCGTCTCCACCGTGCCGACGATCTACGGCGAGTCGGTGGTCATGCGCATCCTCGACAAGGAGAGCGTCCGCCTCGACCTCGCCCACCTGGGCATGCGCGAGCCCGACCAGCAGGCGATGCAGCGCCTCATCGACCTGCCCCACGGCATGGTCCTGGTCACCGGTCCCACCGGCAGCGGCAAGACCACCACCCTCTATGCCGCCCTCAGCAAGCTCTACGACCCCTCGCTCAAGATCATCACCATCGAAGACCCGGTGGAGTACGAACTGGGCGGGGTGAACCAGATCCCGGTGAACCCCAAGCGCGGGCTGACCTTCGCCTCCGGCCTCCGCGCCATCCTCCGACAGGACCCCGACGTCATCATGGTCGGCGAGATCCGCGACAAGGAGACGGCGGACATCGGCGTGCGTTCCGCCCTCACCGGGCACCTCTTGTTCAGCACGCTTCACACCAACGACGCCGTCAGCGCCGTCGGGCGCCTTCTGGACATGGACGTGGAGCCGTTCCTGCTCGCGAGCGTGCTGGAGGGCGTGATCGCGCAGCGTCTCGGGCGCCGCCTGTGCCAGTCGTGCAAGAAGCGAGTGCCCCTGCCCGAGGCGGTGCGGCACCGCCTCGCCGCCAGCGAGCACGGGCTGTTCCCGGGGGGCGAGGCGTGGGGCCCGGGCGGGTGCGAGAAGTGCGACAACACCGGCCAGCGCGGGCGTGTCGGCTATTACGAGGTGCTGGAGATCAACCCCGCGCTGCGAGCGGGCATCACCCAGCGCCTCAGCGCCCCCGACCTGATGAAGATGACCGGCAGCACCTACTGCACCATGCGCCGCGACGGGCTGATCAAGGCATCCACGGGCTTCACCACCGTGGACGAGGTCATGCGCGCCACCCAGGACGTTGAGGAGGCGCGCTGACCGTGCCGGTCTTCCGTTACCAGAACGCGGGCGCGGGCCAGGTCGCGGGCGGAGGTCTCTCGTTCCGCACCATCGAGGCCCCCGACCGGGCCACCGCGCTGCGGACGCTGCTCTCCCGCGGCGAGACGCCCTCCAAGATCGAGGAGTTCGATGAGCGCGCCGGCTCGGGCAACCCGGCCCAGGTGGCCACCGCCCCCTCCGGGCGGGCCATGAGCCGCGCCGAGATGGCGATGTTCATCCGTGACCTCGGGACCGCGGTCAACGCGGGCCTGCCGCTGGTGGCCGCGATGCGGACCATCTCGCGCCAGGGCCGCAACGAGCGCCAGAGGGCCATGCTCGCGATGCTGGTCGAGCGCGTCGAGGCCGGCGACCCCTTAAGCGACGCGATGCAGGCCTACGGGCGGCCCTTCACCGACATGGTGATCTCGCTGGTCCGCGCCGGCGAGGCCGCGGGGCGACTGGGCGAGACGCTCCGCTACTCGTCCGATCTCCTCGAGCGCGACGTGAAACTCCGGCGCCAGGTGCTCGGGGCGCTGCTCTACCCCGGCATCATCGGCGTCCTCATCGTCATCGCCGTCATCGTCGTGGTGACCTTCGTCGTCCCGCGTGTGCTCGGCGCGGTCGCCACCACCGGCGCCATCCGCCTGCCGTGGCCCACGATGGTCGTGCAGGGCGTCGCGGGCTTCTTCGCCCAGTGGTGGTGGCTCATCCTCTGCGGCGGGGCGGCGGCGCTGTGGGCGTCCTCCCGCGCGCTCGCCAACCCCGAGTTCCGCCTGAAGTTCGACCGCTTCCTTCTCGAGGTGCCCCTGATCGGCCCCATGCTCCGAGACGTCGCGGTCGCCCGCTTCACCCGCACGCTCGGCACGCTGGTCGGCGCGGGGCTCCCCGTGCTGGCATCGCTCCGCATCACC
>JAFLCM010000447.1 GCA_017303565.1 Planctomycetota bacterium | reverse complement strand
CGGCTCGATCGCGGCCTCGTGCTGCTTGATCTCGCGGTCGGAGAGTTTGGGCTGGCGGAGGGCGGCCTTGGCCTCCATGATGGCGCGGACCGACTCGGTGATGCGGGCGGCGAGCTTTTTGTCCTCGGCGGTCTTGGGGAGCTTGATGGGGAGGTCTCGGATGAACCGAATCTCGCAGTTCAGGTATCCGCCGCGAAACAGCGTGCCATTTGCACGAATCCAGTTGTCGGCAAGTTTGCTGTTCAGGATTCCGATTAACAGCATTGCGTCAATCGCTTTGGTGGGCACGATGGCAACGCCGCCTGCCGCGCCACCGGAGAACACGGAGCGGCCGGACGCATCCCAGCACATCTGTGGATGCTCGCAGATGTCCGGGTTGATGATCTTGGGCTTGGACAGCGGCTCGAAGTTTTGGGGTCTCGAATACTGATAGAACCGCTCGCCTTTGAACCGGCCCTTTTCGCGTTTGTCGAGCGCGGCCCTCATCTCCGGCAGATAGCCCTTCCATAACAGCGGAAAGCGTTCCTCCATTTCAGCAGGGGTCGCCAACCGCCAACCCTTGTCCTCAGACAGATACGGAAAGATCAATCGCAAAGGCGAAGGCAGCAAATCGAAGGCTTTCATGTGCTCGCTCTTCACCAAGGGACGCAACGTTGCGGACTCAATCTCATACTCCCTCTCGGTCTCCTCAGAATGGACCTTGGCGATGCCATTCGCTTCCTTCACCAAGGTCACGACAAAAACCTTGTCAGCGCCTGTTTTGAATCCCTGAGCCAAATCAGCGACCTCGGAGAGTGGCTTGAACTTGCCCTCGGGATCGAAGGCGACGGGCGGGCCGAAGGAAAAGGGAGAGCCGCCCGCCGCCAATGTGGACACTCTCCGGCGCGTGACCCCTTCGACTTGTCTCTCAGGCAGAATGTCGATCGCGGCGCATTGGGCTACCCCGTCCGTGAGATCGGCGAAAGCGGCATAGTCGATCGCGCCTCCGTTCACCGATCGTTGGAGTACATGAATGGCCGTGTAGGTGGTTGCGTTCTGAAACACCTGATGGTGCGCGAAGTCCACGACCGCCTTCAAGTGCTTCCCGTCGGTGATCAACTTCCGGAGGCCCGCGCCGTACTGAGCCTGCCAGAACTTGTGCGGCATGATGAAGCCGAGCAAGCCGTCGGGGGCCAAGAGCGACAGCGCTCGCTCCGTGAACACCACATAGATGTCGTAGTTCCCTTTGGCAGCGCTCTTGTACTTCGACTTGTAGAACTCGCACTCCTCCGGCGCCCACTTGTTCAACTCCTGCACGCGGATGTACGGCGGGTTGCCAATGATGCAGTCAAAGCCCCGCGTAGGTACGGTGCGGCCCCGTGAGTCAACGGGCTTGAGGACGCGCCCGAAACCCCCCGTCTCGCTGTTCCAATCGAAGCGGTTGATGCGGAAGACGGTGTCGGTGCTCTCCGGTTTGAGGAAGTCCTTCTGCGTCTTGCCCTTCCGCTCGCGGAACGCGAGATAGCTCTCTTCGTCGATGAGCGAGTTGCCACAGCGGATGTTGTTGTCGAGGGGTGGGAGCAACTGGCGCTCCACCCAGAGGGTGGCCCAGTTCTCCGGCAACTTGGACTCCAGCATCTTGAGGTACAGCGACATGACCGTGACCTCGACGGCCTGCTGGTCGATGTCGACGCCGTGGATGCAGTGGGTCAGGAGGGCGGCTCGGAAGTCGGGGGCGAGGTACCAGCGTCCTTCCTTGTCTTGGAAGGCAAGTTCGGCCTTCTTCTTGCGCCCCTTGCCCCTGGCTGACTCCGCGAGCGCGGAAACGTGCGCTTTGGCGAGGGCCGGGTCTTTGGCGATCTTGGCGAGGCAATCATCAAAGAGGTATTGCAGCGCGGCGACGAGGAAAGAACCCGAGCCGCAGGCCGGATCGAGAATCTTCACGTCCAAGACCTCGGCGGGCGTCTTTCCTTGCAGCTTGGGCCCAACGACGCGGCGGATGATGGAGTCGACCACGAAGCGCGGCGTGTAGTAGACGCCCCCCGCGTGGCGGACTTCCAACTTCTCCTCAACGGTCGCCTGCCCGCGCTTGACGACGATGGTGTTGCCGAGAAACCGCTCATAGACGGTGCCGAGGATGTCGTCGCCGATGGCGGCAAAGTCCCACGGGCCGTCGGGCGGGTAGAGCGTCCGCGTGAAGTCGGCCAGCACGCCGCCATCGACGGACAACTCCTCGGAAAAGTGGGGCTTGTAGAGGTAGCCGTTGTAACTCGCGTCGTAGTCGCGGAAAGTAGCGCACAGGGCGGTGTAGAACTCACCCCCTTCGGTGCCGATGCGTTCGAGCATCTCGCGGAGCGTGCCGAAGGGGACGATGCCGCGGTCCTCAATGACGCGCATGAAGACGAGGCGGTCCATGATGCGCTGGACGGCCTCGGTGAGTTTGGCCGCGCCGTGCAGGGTGTCGGCCTCGGGGAAGGCGGCCTTATTGTCCCGATACAGCGCCGCTGCGAAGTGTCGTCGGTGGGTGTCGAGGTACGAGAGGAAGACCCGATCGACCGGCTCGCCGCCCTTGAGGTCAATCAGCATCCGGTCCACGGTGCGGAGACGCTTGCCCGCCTTGACCTTTTTGATGCTGGCGAGCAAGCGTTCGAGAGAGCCGCCTTCGACGCCGGTTCTGCCAAAGGTCGCGGAGAGAACGTCCCACTGGGATTCGTATTGGTCGTAGTCGAGGGCGAACTCCTTGACCAAACCACGGCGCGAATCGTTGAAGATTGGCTTGAGCGTGGTGTCGTAGAGCCTGAACTGCTCGAAGTCGGTCAGCACGGCGAAGGGGATCGTGCTGTTCCAAGCGTATTGCTTGGCCTGAAAGATGGCGTCGTTGTCGTC
>JAFLCM010000446.1 GCA_017303565.1 Planctomycetota bacterium | reverse complement strand
GCGCTCGTCCCATCACAAAGGCGTCGGGGGGAGTCTCATCCCGCGCCGCCGTTTGAATACTAGTGGAAGCAAACAACCTTTGCACGGGCGGTCCGGAAAACCGTTTGACCGGAGGCCCCGACGCTGGCCCAGTGGCTGCAATCAGCCACAGAACGCTAGAAATCCGACCATCGCCGGTTCGCGGGCACCCGCGTTGTCCCGGCCCGCCGAGATTCCTACCCTTCCATCCCCCCGGATGAGGCCCGAAAACCGACTCCCGGGGAAGGCGTCCGCGGGTCCCCGAAGGCCGCCCTTCCCACCTGCCCCACGCCACTTTCACCCCTCACCCACCCCCCAAGGAAGGACACCCCAATGGCCATCCGTGTCGGCATCAACGGTTTCGGGCGCATCGGCCGCCTCGTCTACCGCATCGGTTTCGAGCAGGGCATCGAGTTTGTCGCTGTCAACGACCTCGTCCCCGCCGACAACCTCGCCTATCTCTTGAAGTACGACACCATGCACCGTCAGTTCATGGTCAACGGCAAGGCCGCGGACGTCTCCGCCGTCGCCTCCGAGACCGGCGGCTCGTTCAGCGTCAACGGCAAAACGACCAAGACCACCGCGATCAAGGACCCGGCCCAACTCCCCTGGAAGGACCTGGGCGTCCACTACGTGCTGGAGTCCACCGGGCTGTTCACCGACTTCGAGAAGGCCTCGGCCCACGTGAGCGCGGGCGCCAAGCGTGTCATCATCTCCGCCCCGACCAAAAGCGAGCCCGCCCAGGTTCCCACGCTCGTCCTCGGCGTGAACCACGAACTGTTCGACGCGGCGAAGCACACCGTGGTGAGCAACGCCTCCTGCACCACCAACTGCCTCGCGCCGGTGGCGAAGGTCATCAACGACAACTTCGGGCTTGAAGAGGGCCTGATGACGACCATCCACGCCGCTACCGCGACCCAGCCGACCCAGGACGGCCCGTCGAAGAAGGACTGGCGCGGCGGTCGCAACGCCTACCAGAACATCATCCCCAGCAGCACCGGCGCCGCCAAGGCTGTCGCCCTCGCCATCCCCGCCCTGAAGGGCAAACTCACCGGCATGGCGTTCCGCATCCCGACCGCCGACGTCTCCGCGGTGGACCTGACCTTCAAGACCGCCAAGGACACCAGCCTCGCCGAGATCAACGCGGCGATGAAGGCCGCCAGCGAGGGCACCATGAAGGGTGTCCTGGGCTACACCGATGAGGAGGTCGTCAGCAGCGACTTCATCGGCGACCGGCGCAGCAGCATCTACGACGCCAAGGCCGGCATCGAACTGAACAAGCGGTTCTTCAAGGTCTGCTCGTGGTACGACAACGAGGCGGGCTACGCCGCCCGCTGCGTTGACCTCATCAAGTACATGGCCAATAAGGACGGCGTGAAGTAAGCCGCACGCCCTGATTCATCAGCACTCGTCGCGCCCGGGGCCGCCGGTCCCGGGCGTTTCTGTTTCCACGCCCAGCCGGCGCCGGAACATCTCCAGCGTCATTTGGGCGCAGATGCTCGACAGCGCCGGGTCGTAGCGGTGCCCCTCGTCGCGGATGAACGCGTGCTGCGCGTTGAACTCGTGCCATTGGTACGTCACGCCGGCCATTTCGAGCGCGGCCCGGATCAGGTCGCGACCTGCCAGGGGAATGTGCGGGTCCTGCCGCCCGAAGATCATCAGCATCTCGCCCTTGATCTCGCCCACCCGCCGGAGCGAATCGTCCCCTCCCCTGCCGAGCGTGGCCGAGTGGATGTCGGTGGGGTAGTAGCACGCCGCGGCCCGGCAACGCGGGTGCATCGCCGCCCGGAACGCCAGGTGCCCGCCGATGCAGATGCCCATCGCGCCCAGCCGCCCGTTGCAGGACTCGTCGGCCTCCAAGAGGTCCAGGCAGACGCGGCAGTCGTCGTCGTACGCCGACACCGGCTTGCCGACCTTGTCCGCGTTGCCGCGGTCGGCCCCCGGCTTGTCATAGGCCAGGACGCACCCGGGGGCCTCCAACTCGTGGAAGATTTCCGGCACCGCAACGACGTGCCCATGGCCCGCGAGCATTGCGGCGGTCCGGCGGATCGGCCCGGTGATCTGGAAGATCTCCGAAAAGAAAACAACCCCGGGGTACCGCCCCGCGTCAGCCGGACGGAACAGCGTCACGTTCATCGGGCCGCTCTGGGTGGGCAGGGTGACGGACTCTGGCTCTCGGATCAGCATTGCGGACCTCGCTTCTGGTGCGAGCGGGCAAGGTACCGGCGCGTACGATGGGGCGTGTCCATCGGTCGATCCATCCTGTGGCTGGCCGGGGCGGTGGGTGGGCTGTTCTTGGGCGGCTGCTCCGACCGCGCGCCGTCAGCACCCACGGAAGCCGCCTCGACCCCGGGCGGCCCCCGCCTCGCGGTTCTCAGCCCCGCGCTCGCGGACACCATCCGCGACCTTGGAGCAGAAAACGCGATCGTCGGACGCCACGGTTGGGACGCCTTTACGGCTCAGACCGTCCCGGCGGTGGGCAGCGAGAGCGGCTTGGACTACGAATCCCTGCTGCGGGTCCGACCCACGTGCGTGGTGCTGCAGGAAGGGGCGAAGGGCGTCCCGCCGCGGCTCTCGGAACTCGCCGACGCGAACCGGTGGCGCGTGGCGACCGTGCCGCTGCTCCGCCTCGAAGACGTGCGGACGAGCATCGGGGCGCTTGCGTCGCTCGCCGGCGCAAGCGCCGAGGCATCGGACGCCCTCTCCGGACGCTTGGACGCGGCCATGGCCGCCGTCCCCATTGTAGCTAAGCTGGCCAAGCAAACTGTTCATTACAGAAAGCCTCAAGCTTGGCGCTATTCCTTCCTCTCATCGGTTTGTCTTTCAGCCGGCACAATTTCTTATATGTTCGCCAT
>JAFLCM010000445.1 GCA_017303565.1 Planctomycetota bacterium | reverse complement strand
GCCGTACTCGTCGACGCCGCCCGCGACGAGGGGGTCGCGGAGCGGGACGCGGAGTGGGCGGCGTCCGCCGGAGGCGAAGCCCCAGCGCTTGTGGAAGGCGGCGAAGTGCTCGAGGCCGACGCCCGAGGCGTCGAGGACGCTGCGTTCGATGTCGGCGATCCGGGCGGCGGCCTCGGTCATGCGGTGGCCCCAGATGGGGCCGGAGGGGCTGATCTCGAGGGAGGAGAGGCGGCCGGGGAGTTCGTCCTTCTTGAGTTCGTCCTTGTTGATGCGGAAGACCGCGCCGCCGATGTGTCGGAAGGCGAGGTCGCCGTCGACGAGGGTCGAGAGCAGGCCCTGCTCGATGCGCCAGGCGAGGACCTTGTTGAAGAGGTGGCTCTGGAATGCGTTGACCCAGAACTGGCGCTGGCGGCGGTCGATGAGTTGGACGGCCTTGCGGGGGTCGGGGTTCTTCGCGAGGTTTTTGGCGGTCTGGCGCTCGGTGCTCTGGCCCTGGGTGAAGTGCTGGACGGCCTGCTGGTACTGGGCGCGGGCGTAGCAGGCGCGGGCCTCGGGGTTCATCTCGGGGTGGTGGGGGTCGGGGCCGAGGAGTTCGTCGAGCATCTCCTTGTGATGGCCGAGGAGGTCCGAGCGTCCGAGGCGGTGGTTGTTGAGGCGGGCGCCGAAGCGCTGCTCTCCGAAGAAGTTGGGGACGCCGTCGCGTTCGAGACGGCGGAGGACGGCGTCGGCGCGGACGGCGTCGGTGGCGCGAACGCCGCGGATGCGGATGGAGAAGCGGTTGCCCTTGAGGTGTCCGAGGCGGAGTTTGTTGGTGTGGAGGTCGGCCCAGAGGACGCTGAGTTTGTCGTGGCGGAGGCTGGGGAAGTCCTCGGGCTTCTTGCCGGGGACGTGGACGCTGACGACCTGGCGTGTGACGGCGCGGCGGTCCTTCATGCCGGCGTAGCCGACGAGGCGGTCGCTGACGCCGAAGTGGTCGGCGATGATCGAGACGGCCTGGGTGGTGGAGAGGTCGCGTTTCTCGATGAGGAGGTAGACGTGCTCGCCCTCGCCGGAGGGGTCGTAGAGGGGGACTTCCTCGACGAGGAAGTCCTCGTGGCGCTCCTTGATGCGGCCGCCGAGGCCGGGGACGTCGGCGGTGATGAAGGGGACCTTGGCGAGTGAGACCGAGGCGGCGTCGGCGGGTTCGGTTTCACCGGCGGGGTGGTCGGTGGTGGCGGCGTCGGTCATGGCTCGTTCTGGGCTCCCTCGAGGACGTGCTCCTCGACGTAGATGGGGACGGTCTGGGCGATGCCCAGTGCGATGGCGTCCGAGGGGCGGGAGTCGACTTCCATGAGTTTCCCGTCGGGGCGGATGATGCGGAGTTTGGCGAAGAAGGTGTGGTCGCTGAGGTCGTTGATGACGATCGAGTCGAGTCGTGCGCCGAAGCTCTCGATGAGGTTGGCGAGGAGTTCGTGGGTGAGGGGGCGCTTCATGGCGGCGCCCTGGAGGCGGCGCTTGATGGCCTCGGCCTCGGCGAGGCCGATGAGGATGGGGAACTTGCGCTCGCCGTCCACTTCCTTCAGTTCGATGACCTGAAGGTCCTGGAGTTCACAGATGAGGATGCGAGACAGTTCCATCAGGACGGCCATGACGAGGCTCCGCGGCGTGGCGCACGCCGGGAGGATCGTTCGATGGTTGACCGCCCTGAGTCAAACGCGGCGCTTTTGATGGGAAACGGGGGCTGAGCGGCGAGTCAGCGCTGGGCCTTGCCGTTGACGGCGGCCATCGGGCGCCCGGGAGCGGGGGCGGCCATGGTGCTGCTGAAGCGCGGAGCCTCGCCGCGTGCTCTGGCTTCTGAGGTGACCTTGAGGAGGGACACGAGGGCGCCGATGGCCTCGCGGATCTCGCGTTCGTCGAGTTCGGAGATCTCGCCGTCGGAGATGCCGGCGATGGCCTCGGCGCACTCGCGGACGGCGTTGGCGGCGGCGGAGTCGATGGAGGCTTCCTGACGGACGAAGAAGCCGCCGGCCTCCTGGCAGACGAAGTCAAGGGCGCGGTCGCCGACCTCGGGCGAGCAGGACTGGAGGCTCTTGACGAGGCGCTCAACGGGGTTGGGCTGGACGCCGGAGAGGATGCGGTTCACCTGGCGGGTGGAGAGTCCGAGTGCGGCGGCGAAGCGCTTCACGCCGACGCTCTCGACCATGGCGCGGAAGTGGGCGATGGCGCGGGTGTTGAGGTCGGAGGCCGGGGGGAGGCGATCGTTCATGGGCTCGTCTCGGGGGGTCTCGGGGTGATGCGGGGGAGCGGGCGGCGCGGCGCGCTCGGAGGAACGGACGGCGCACATTGTTCGCGTGACTTGTCCCGGCGATGCGTGAAAGTTGTCTGGATGTCCGTCAATGCGGACATCACGACATGTCAGATCGGGGGAAACCCGGAGTCTCGGGGGTGGGCGCAGGAGATCGCCCCGGACACCGGCGTCGTCCAGGTGGCCAGCTATGCGTCGGTGAACGACGTGGGCCGTGCCATCAACCCGACCATCGTCATCGGCCAGCTGGACGGCGGCGCGGTGCAGGGGCTGGGCCAGGCGCTTTGCGAGCAGATGGTCTACGAGCGCGAATCGGGCCAGCTGCAGACCGGCACGCTGATGGACTACGCGCTGCCGCGCGTCGACCTGATCCAGCGCTTCAACACGCAGCTGGACCAGAGCACGCCGTGCCTGACCAACCCGCTGGGCGTCAAGGGCGTGGGCGAGCTGGGCACCATCGGCGCCACGCCGGCGGTGGTCAACGCCGTCGTCGATGCGCTGCAGCGCGCCGGTGCCGGCGCGCGTGCCGACCAGCTGCAGATGCCGCTGACCAGCGAACGTGTGTGGTCGGCGCTGCACGGCCGCACTGCCTGAGGAG
>JAFLCM010000444.1 GCA_017303565.1 Planctomycetota bacterium | reverse complement strand
CCGGCAGGATGTGGCTGACGATCAGCATCGTCCGACGCCCGGAGAGTTCCCGGATGAGTTCGCGGGCCTCAACGACCTGCGCGGGGTCGAGCCCGCTGGTCGGCTCGTCGAGGATGACGACCGCCGGGTCGTGCAGGATGGCCGCCGCCAGCCCGACACGCTGGCGGAAGCCCTTGGACAGCGTCCCGATGCGGCGCGATCGCGCCTCGCCGAGCCGGCAGCGGTCGATGACGCGCTCCACCGCCTCTCGGGCGGCCCGCCCGCGCATCGCGTACAGCCCGGCGCGGTACGCGAGGTACGACCTCACCCTCATCTCGGGATACAGCGGCGACGATTCCGGCATGTAGCCCAGACGCGCCCGCACCGCCAGCGAATCCGCCACGCTGTCCAACCCATCCACCTCCACGGTGCCCGCCGAAGGCGGCAGCAGACCCGCGATCATGCGGATCGTCGTGGTCTTCCCCGCGCCGTTGGGCCCGAGCACCCCGACGACTTGCCCGCGCTCGATGTCCAACGTGACACCCCGCACGGCCCGGACGTCCGCGAAACGCTTCTCGACCTGTCGGAGACGGATCATGATGGGGGCAGGGAACGGCTTCGTCAGGGAATCGGTCGGGTATTCCGATCAACCAAGATCGGGGCATCGCGTCGGGCGGCTGTAGAACTGAGCCGGGTTGGCCCGTCGTTCGCACCCAAACCCACACTCGGACCGAACATAGCGGTAGACTTTCGGCGCTGGAAGCGGTTCCGAGGGTGTCCGAGGAGAGATTGGTTCGAGGCGGTCAGGACGACCAGCGCCGAGACGATGACGAGCCGGGGCGTTTCCCGGGCGGTGCCCCGAAGTCACACGATGTCCAGAACGCGGCCCAGGTTGCTTGTGCTCGGCGGTCCGGGGGTTGACGCCGGTGCTGTGGCCTCGGGCCTGGGAAACAGGTTCGACGTGGTGGTCGCCCCGACCTCCCAGGACGCCCATGTGATGCTCGCGTCGAGCGAGTTCGACGCGGTGCTGGCCGCGTCGGGTGACTTCATGCCGCTGGAGCGCGACCTCGTCACCCGCCAGTCGAGCCTGCTCCTCAACGCGATCGGCGAGGGCATCCTGCTGACCGATCCGACCGGGCGTCGGGTGTGGTCGAACGAAATCTTCGAGGCGTGCGCCGAGCCGGTGCGCCGCCGGGTGATGCTGCTGTGCCGCAGCGCGGGGGAGCGGTTCGCGGCTGAGATCGAGGAGGACCCGACGGGGCGGTTCCTCCGCCCGCGGAGGCTGGTGCTGTCATTCGGCCGCGGTCGCCGGTACTTCGAGGTGTACCTCTCGCCGGTGATGCCGGAGAACTGGGGCGAGGAGGCGCAGCGCCGGGCTTCGGGCACCGCGACGGCGCCCAGGGTTGTCATCCAGGTGGCCGCGGTGGTCCGCGACGTGTCGATCCGGGAGCGGCTGGCGCGGAAGGTAGACGCCATCGAGCGGGCCGGGCAGGAACTGATGCACTTCGACGTCGACGTCATCAAGAAGATGCACGTCGCCGAGCGGCTGAAGTTCGTCGAGGAGAAGGTCTCGCGCTTCGCCCACGACCTCCTGCATTTCGATCACTACGCCATCCGCCTGCTGAACGAGAGCACCGGGCAGCTCGAACTCGTCATGAGCCGCGGCCTGCCCCCCGAGGCCACGGCGATCGAGCTGTTCGCCAAGGCCGAGGGCAACGGCATCTCCGGCCTGGTCGCGGCGACGGGGGTGTCCTATGTCTGCCACGACGTGACCCGCGACGAGCGGTACGTCCGCGGGATGGACAAGGCCGGCTCGTCGCTGACGGTGCCGCTGCGGCTGTTCGACCGCACGATGGGCATCTTCAACGTCGAGAGCGCGCGCCCGCGTGACTTCAACGACACCGACCGCCAGTTCGCGGAGATCTTCGCGCACTACATCGCGATCGCCCTGCACTTCCTGAACCTGCTGGTGGTCGAGCGGTACACAACGCGCCAGACCGCCGCGGGCACGGTGCAGGGGGAGATCAGCGAGCCGCTGAACGACCTGGTCGCCGAGGCGCAGCGCCTGAAGGACGCGCCGGGGATCAGCGGCGAGGCCGCTCAGGCGCTGGACCGTATCCTCCGCGACGTGGACGCCATCCGGCGCCGCGTGAAGGAGGCCGGTTCCGCACCCCGCACGCTCTTGGGCATCGAGGCGGCGCTCGCCGACAAGCGCGTCGACCCGGCGCTGGAGGGCAAGCGTGTCCTGGTCGCGGACAACGAGCAGCTGATGCGCGAAACGGTGGGGGACCTTCTCTCGGCCCGGGGCTGCGCCGTAACAATGGTCGACTCCGGCGAGGCGGCGATCCACCTGCTCGACAGCGCCGCGCCGGGCGAGTTCCACCTCGTCGTCTCCGACATCAACCTGGGCGATAAGACGGGCTACGACGTCTTCGCCAGCGCCAAGAAGTTCGACGCCGACACACCGGTCATCCTGATGACCGGCTTCGGCTACGACCCCCACCACTCGATCGTGCGGGCGAGCCAGGAGGGCCTGCAGTGCGTGCTGTTCAAGCCCTTCCAGGCCGAGAAACTGGTCGATGAAGTGAAGAAAGCGCTGCACATCCCGTCGAACTGACCGGGGGCCGGGCGTCTTTATCGCCGCGGCTGCCTTTCGCGTACCCTCACTGCCCTTGAGCACCGGCGACGTCCATATCGTCGAACCGCGGCGCACGGCCTGGCCCGTGCTCGAAGCCCTCGGCGCAAGCGCCGACCCCGCGCGGGCTTTTCTTGTCGGCTCATCGGCAGACGAACGCCGGGCCCACGCGCTCGGGCTCGCTTCGGTGAACCGCGTGGTCGCACCGGTCGGGAGTGCCGCGCTGGCGTGGCGCGGCGTGCGACGCTGGCTGCGGGCCCTGAGCGCCCAC
>JAFLCM010000443.1 GCA_017303565.1 Planctomycetota bacterium | reverse complement strand
GGTCGCCCCGCGATCGTTCACACCATCCACGGCCCGCCGTTCCACAAGTACGAGTCCCCCTGGAAGAACCGGCTGTACATCGAGAGCGAGCGCTTCGCCGCCAAGCGCTGCCACGCCATCGTCAGCGTCGCCGACGCCATGACCGCCCGCTTTCTCGCCGAGGGCATCGGCACGCCCGCGCTCTACACCACCGTCTACTCGGGCATGGAGACGCAGCGGTTCCTCTCGCCCGCGCCCGGCGAGTCCCGCGAAGACACCCGCCGTGAACTGGGCCTCCAGCCCGGTGACCTCGTCATCGGCCCCGTCGCGCGCCTCGCCGAACTGAAGGGCCACGACGACCTGCTATCGGCCCTCGCCCCCGACCTCAACCGCCACCCGGGGCTGAAACTGCTGTGGGTCGGCGACGGCTGGCTTCGCAAGACGCTCGAAGATCGCATCGCCTCGCTCGGGCTCGCTTCAAAGGTGGTCCTCACCGGCCTCGTCCCGCCCGAACGCATCCCGGCGCTCGTCCGTGCCATGGACGTGCTCGTCCACCCCAGTTACCGCGAGGGCCTCCCCCGCACTGTCCCTCAGGCGCTGCTCTGCGGCACGCCCGTCGTCGCGTACGACGTCGACGGCACGGGCGAGGTCGTCCGCGACCACGACACCGGGCGCCTCGTCCGCGCCGGCGACCTCGGCGCCCTCCGCGAGGCCGTCACCTGGATGCTGGAGGATTCGCCACGCCGCGGCGCCACCGCCGAGCGCGGGCGCGCCCTCTGCGCCGAGCGCTTCAGCGCCGAGGCCATGGTCACGGGACTCCAGAAGGTCTATGACCGCGCCCTGGCGATCAGCCGCGGCTGACCGCGTTCACGTCGATCCGCAGCAGGCCCCGCGCCGCGGAAGTTTCGGGCACGATCTCCTCGACGATCTCGCGCAGCGCCAGTTTCTGCCCCGGCCAGCAGAAATCCGCCGGGGCTTTCGTCCACCGGAACGCCGTGTGTTCATGGTTCAGCCGCGGCTCCCAGTCAGCGCCGACCTCGCACGCGAACCGCGGGCTCATCACCACCGTGTCGATCGCCGCGATGTAAAAGGGGTGCACTTGCTCGAGCGCCCACATGCCCACGCAGGTCTCTGACCGCACGTCGAGCCCGACCTCTTCCGCCGACTCCCGCGCCGCGGCGCTCACGCTCGACTCCCCCGCCTCCGCGTGGCCCATCACCGGCTGCCACGTGCCCTTGAGCGGGTCGTTGGCGCGGCGGATCTGGAGGAACTCGACCTCGCCCGCGTCCGTGCGTCGGAACACGTACACGTCCACCACGTCGGCACGCACCCTCGCCCCGCCGCCGACCGTCAGCCGGTGCCCGGTCTCGGTCCGCCCGTCATCGCTCCGGCGCTCCATCAGGCGTTCCCCCGCAGCACGCGCTCGAAGCCGCGGCTCTTCTCAAGCGTCTCGCGCCACTCGTGCGCGGGATCGCTGTCGGCGACGATCCCCGCGCCCACCGGGTATTCCAGCGCTCCGCCGGACACCGTCGCCGTCCGGATCGCCACGTTCCACGACGAGAGCCCGCAGTCCGACAGCATCCCGATCGACCCGCAGTACACGCCGCGCCGGAAACCCTCCAGCTCCTCGATCACCTGCATCGCCCGCACCTTCGGCGCACCCGTCACGCTCCCGGGCGGGAACGTCGCCCGCAACAGGTCCGCAGGCGTCACGCCCTCCCGCATCGCCGCGCTCACCGTCCCGACCGTGTGGCACACGCCCGCGTGGCGCTCCACGGACCGCGCGTCCACGACGCGCACGCTGCCGTACCGCCCCACCCGCCCCAGGTCGTTGCGCATCAGGTCGACGATCATCACCAGTTCCGCGCGGTCCTTCTCGCTGGCGAGCAGTTCCGCCTCGCACCCGGGCGGCCTGGTGCCCTTGATCGGGCGAGTCTCGACCGCCCCGGTCCCGAAGTCCGCGCTCACGAACAGTTCCGGACTGATCGACAGGCACGCGCCGCCTTCCCACTCCAGAATCGCGCCGTACCACGCGCCCGCGCCGCGCACCAGTTCCGCCCCCAGCGCCCGCGCCGAGCCCTCGAAATCCGCGCGCAGCGGGTGGGCCAGGTTCGCCTGGAAGATGTCGCCCGCCCGGATCAGTTCCACCGCGCGCCGAACGCCGCGCTCGTACGCCTCGCGCCCCGTGCCCGAGCGAAGTTCACCCGTGCGCCAGCGCCCCGGCGCCGCCGCCTCGCGCGAAAGGTCCGGCAGGTCGCCCACCCCACCCACGCGCCACCAGCGCCCCGTCGCGTGGTCGTGCACCAGCGCGCCCTCGCAGCGCCACGGCCTGCATGTCCTGGCCTTCGGCACCGGCGATGCCGTGGCCTGCCACGCACGGCGCATCGCCGACGGCGTGGCTGCCGGCGAGGTGTTGTACTGGTCGCGGCCGGTGCACGAACCCGACCTGCAGGGCATGGCGCAGTTTGCCTATTTCGGCTCGGCCTGGACGCCGCGGGACCCGTCCTATCTGTGCTGGGTCGAGCACCGGACACCGCGGTTGTTGCGCAACCCGCGCCTGCTGGCCCATGACAACGGTGCCCGGGCGCTGATCGGCATCCGCTACGCCGGCCCGGCCGCAGCGCTGGCGCCATGGACGGCACAGCTGCGCGCGGCCGGCGCCCGGCTGGTGCACGACGGGGCGCAGCACAAGCGGCTGGCCTTGCCCGACGCGGTCATCGATGTCGATGCCGATGCGCGCTGCGCCAGCGTTCTGCCGCAGTCGCTGTCGTGGGGCGGCGCCGACCTGCACTGGTTGCGCGCGCAGTGCGCGCGCATGGGTCTGCGCTGCGAGGTGCATGACGACGGCACGCTGGAGGTCGATCTGCAGTCCGTGCTGGGAATGAACTGGCGGTTCCTGCCCGCGAAAACCGCGG
>JAFLCM010000442.1 GCA_017303565.1 Planctomycetota bacterium | reverse complement strand
CCAGGGGGATGACCAGAAGGTCCGGCGCGTCCATCGACGACAGCGGCAGCGTGACGATCCCCATGTCGAGTTCGCCCGACCGCACCGCCGCCGACACCGCGTTGCTCCCCGCTTCGCGCACATAGAACCGCAGGCCCGGGTGGGCCCTCCGCACCGCCGAGACGACCGGGGGCAGGAGGTACGTCGTCGCCGTCGCGCCGCCGCCCACTCTGATCGAGCCGGTCTCCAGCCCGATCAACTGCCGCACCGCGGCGAGGCCCGCGTCGGCCCGTCGGACGGCGTCCTCCGCATGAGCGAGGAAGACACGCCCCGCCTCGGTCAGTTCCACGCCGCGGCCCGTGCGGTGCAGGAGTTCCGCGCCCACCTCCGCCTCGAGTTTCTTGAGCATTGCCGAGAGCGTCGGCTGGGTGACGCCCAAGGCCCGCGCTGCCTTGGTCATGTGCCCGTACTGGGCGATGGCACGGAAGTAGCGCAGCGGGGTCAGTTCCACGCGCGAAGTCTAACCCCGCGCCCGGGCGGATCACGCTGACACACACCGAACGGGGCGTGCCGGAAGGCCCCGCCTGCTATTCTCCCTTGCAAGTACCCACCAACCGGAGATAGCCCGTGAGCCGATTCCGCCTGCCCGTGACCTCCCTCTTGACCGCGTGCGCCCTGAGCCTGGGCGCCCTGCCGCTGGTCACGCCCGCGACCGCCGTCGCCCAGGTCGCCGCCCGCGCCGTCAAGGTCGGCACCATCGACCTGAACAAGGTGCTCGACCAGATGGACGAGAAGACCTTCCGCGAGCGTCAGTTGGAGACGTTCCTCAAGAACCTCGAGGACTCGGTCAACGAGATCGCCAAGCAGCTCAAGCAGGCCAAGAGCGAGCTCGACATCCTGCCCAAGAACGGCCCCGCCTACCTCGCCAAGCGCGAGGAGGTCCTCCGCCTGACCGCCCGCGTGCAGGCCGAGGCCCAGGCCGCCAAGATCCTCGCCGAGGACAAGAAGAAGGTCATGCAGATCGACCTCTACGAGAAGATCAGCGACTCGACCAAGGAGTTCGCCAAGAAGAACGGGTACGACCTGATCCTGGTCGACGACAGCAAGGAGAAGATCCCGCAGGACGCTTCTCCGCAGCAGGCCCAGGCGGCGATGATCAGCAAGCGCCTCATGTTCGCGGCGTCGGACATCGACGTCTCCGACATGGTCGCCCAGCAGATGAACAACGAGTTCAAGGCCACCGGCATGGGCGGCTCCGGCGCGGCCCCCGCCCCGGCGGAAAAAAAGCCCAACTGATCCGCTCCGGCCCGTTCCCCGGAGCATCCCCGTGAACGCCCCGCTTTGGACCTCCGAGCAACTGGCCCAGCGACTGGGCGCGGAACTCCGCGGCCCGGGCGATGTCCCCCTGTCGCGGCTGGATTCGCTGGAGGACGCCGACGCCCTTGCGGTGTCCTTTGTCCGGGAAGCACGGCACGCGCCGCGCTGGGCCGCCAGCCGCTGCGGCGCGGTGCTCGTCTCCCGCCGCGCGTATCAAGAAGCGGCGGCTGTGTTCGATGACGGTGCCGCCGCGGGCCGCACCGTGCTGATGGTGCCCGATGCCGACCTGGCGATGATCGACCTCTTGGCGGAACTGGGCGCGTCGCTGGCCCCCCCGCCGCCGACGCCCGGACCGGTCAGTGTTGATCCAACCGCCCGCATCCACCCCGGCGCGGTGCTCGGCGCCTTCTGCACGGTCGGCCCGGGCTGCGAGGTCGCCCCGGGCGCGATTCTGCATGCGCGGGTCTCGCTGGGCGCGAGCGTGCGCATCGGCCCCGGCACCGTGCTGCACCCCGGCGTTGTCGTCCAGGACCGCTCGGTCATCGGCGCGGGCTGCACCCTGCACCCCGGCGTCGTCATCGGTGCCGACGGATTCGGCTACCGCCCCGCGCCGGGCGGCAAGGGCATCCTCAAGATCCCCCACATCGGCAACGTCGTGATCGAGGACGCCGTCGAGATCGGCGCCAACACCACGATTGACCGCGCCAAGTTCGGCTCCACCCGCGTCGGCGCGATGACCAAAATCGACAACCTCGTGCAGGTCGGGCACAACTGCCGGATCGGGCGCGCCTGTCTTATCTGCGGCTGCTGCGCCCTCGCCGGCAGCGCCACCCTCGAGGACGGCGTCACGCTTGCCGGGGGCGTCGGCGTCGCCGACGGACGCACCATCGGGCGCGGCGCGACCGTCGGAGGACGCTCCGGCGTGATGGACGACATCCCCGCCGGCGAGACCTGGGTCGGATACCCCGCCCGCCCGGCCCGCCAGACCATGCGCCTCGTCGCCACGCTCGACCAGTTGCCGGACACCCTCCGCAAGGCCCGAAAACTGCTGGGCATGGAAAACGACTCATGACCGTACGCCCGCTCCGGCTCGCCCTCGCCGCCCTCTCGGCGCTGCTCGCGTCGGCACCCGCGCCCGCTCTCGCCGACGATGGCGACTCCTTCCGCCTGCTCCTTCCGTTCGAGCAGGACCCGCGCGAGGTCGCCATCGGCTCGATCGTCCCCGACCTCACCATGAAAGACCTGACCGGTGCGACGCGCCCGCTCAGCGCCGCGCTGAAAGACCGGCGCGCCGTCGTGCTTTGCCTCACCAGCGTCACCTGCCCGCTCAGCACCCGCTACACCCCGCGCCAGAAGGTGATGGCCGACGAGTACGCCGCCAGAGGTGTGCTGTTCGTGCTCGTCAACGTCTCCGACACCGACACGCTGCCGGAGATGAAGCAGCAGGCCAAGATGTTGCAGTGGCCCGGGCTATCGCTGCCCGATGAGGACCGCTCGCTCCGCCGCGCCCTCTCGCCCCGCACCACCACGGAGGTCTTGGTCATCGACGCGGCGCGGACGCTGGTCTACCGCGGCGCGGTGGACGATCAGTTCGGCGTC
>JAFLCM010000441.1 GCA_017303565.1 Planctomycetota bacterium | reverse complement strand
GCCCAAGCGGCCGGGGCGGCGGCGCAAGCGACGAAGCCGGCCCCGAGCAGCGCCAGGCCGACGGCGGCCATGGCGTGGTCGCTGACGCGCCCGCTCAGGTTCCGCACGATCCCGCCCTGTACGAGCGCCAGCACCACGCCCATCCAGGTGAAGAGCATCGCCGCGCCCGAGGCGTCGATGGAGTACACGCGGTCGAGGTACACGCCGAAGTTCGTGCTGAGCGCCGTGAAGGGGACGCTGGCGACCACCAGCGCCGCGATGACCCACCACACGGACTTCGAGGACGGCGCGAACGCCAGCGGGGCGAGCGGGTTGAGGCGGGCGAGGCCCAACGGCTGCTTGGCGCGGCGCTCTTCGGGGAGCGTCTCGGGCAGGCCGAAGAACGCGAGCACGCCCGCCGAGAGCGAGAGGGCGCAGGCGACGAAGACGGGGACGCCGAGGCCGGCCTTCTCGCCGAGGATCCCGCCGACCGCGGGGCCCAGGACGAAACCGAGCGTCATCGCGACGCCGATGAGGGCGAACGCGCGGCTGCGGCGTGCTTCCGGGGTGACGTCGGCGAGGGCGGCCTGCGCGGTGGAGATGTTGGCGCCGGTCACGCCGTCGATGATCCGACCGACCATCATCACCGCCAGCCCGCCCGCGAGGCCGAACACGAGATAGCCGAGCGCGGAGCCGATGAGGCTGATGATGAGGACGGTGCGCCGGCCGACGCGGTCCGACAGCGCGCCGAGCGCCGGGGTGGCGACGAACTGCGACAGCGCGAACGCGGCGCTCAGCAGCCCCACCGCGATCGCGTCCTCGTTGAACCGCTTCACGAGAAAGGGCAGGACGGGGATCAGGATGCCCAGCCCGAGGAAATCGATGAAGACCGTCAGGAACACGAACGCCTTCACCCGGCGCACGGTGGCGGACGCGAGGGCGGTCCCGGTCTGCGGGGGTTGGGGTGCGGCGTGATCCAAGTGCGACTGAGTCTCAACTATAGCAAAGCACGCAAGGGTTTGCCCTCGGGTGTCCTCGGTCGGAAAACCGTGCTCCCAATGAAAGAAGCCCGGCGCGGACGGGCGAGTCCGCGGCCGGGCCACATACGGGGCTGGGGAGCGTCTCTGGCTCAGCGCCGACGGCGGCGGAGGCCCACTGCGCCGGCGGCGAGCAGGGAGGCGGTGCCGGGCGTGGGGACTGCCTGAGGCTCGGCGTAGAAGAAGTCGTCCATCGCCACGATGTCCGCGCCGGGAGATTCGAGGTTCGCCGCGCCCAGCGCCAGCGTGCCGGCGTGGATGCGGACGCGGGCGATACGCTCGCCGGCGTCGAAGGTGGTGCCGATGAACGTCAGGCCGGAGGGGTTGGGCGAGGCGAACGCCTGGTGCAGCAGGTTGCCCGAGAGGTCGAAGAACTCGAGGAAGGTGGTCGCGTCGTCGTCGACGTCGGCGAAGACCGCGCCGAAGGACGAGACGGTCGCGGGCGTGGCGGGGTCCGAGGGGACGAAGAAGAACACGTCGGTGACGGTGGAGTCCTTGGCGGCGAAGAGCCGCTCGGCGCTGAAGGTCTGGAACTGGGCGGCGTAGGCGGGGTTGATGTCGCCGAAGCGGGGCGCGGTGAAGCCGGCCTGCGCGGCCCGCTGGCTCACGAGGAAGCCCGACCCCGGCGTGGTGAACGCGGCGCCGCGCTTGGAGTTGTTGTTGAAGAAGTTGTTGGGCATCAGCGCCGGCGACGCGAAGGCGTCGAGCGCCGGCGCGTCCCAGTTGATCTCGCGACGCCCGGAGGCGAACGGGCCCGCGCCCGGCGCGTTGACCGGCCCACCGATCGCGGCTCGGAAGGCGTCGACGCCGGGGGTCATGCCCGCGGCGTCCGCCCCCGTGGAGGAGAAGGAAACCGGGGCGGCGCTTGCGATGGACGCGAGCGTAGCAAGGACGGCGGGGAGGGTGGACAGAATGATCGCGCTCTTCATGGTCGTTTCTCCGTGAAGCGGGTCCCGGCGTGAACCGGGGGAACGGGGTTGGAAGTGGACCGCGACGACGCCGCTCGGCCGGGAGTGCCGGGGTCCGGCTTCCGATGGGCGGGCGTCGTGCTTGTGAGGCGCTGAGGGTTGATTCCTCGCCGCGGGTGCCCCTGTGCGTGTGGGGCTGTGCTCGCTTCGACAGGGGTGGATGTCCCCGTGATGGGCGGCGTCTTGCGTTGGGAGAAAAAAAATCCTCTGTTCGGCGGGCGTGAGGGGCGGGCCGCCGAGAACCGGGAGGAGCCCGCAAGTCGTGATCTTCCATGAGTTTGCGCCGACCTTGCGAGATGTCCCCTCGGCGGCGACATTGACCCTGTGGAGCAGCGCACGCGCCCCCAGCACGAGCCCGAACCCCCGACGGGGAGTCGCCACGGGCGGCTGAGCGCGCGCGAGTTCGCGGAACGGTTCCGCGAGTCTTCACGGGTCTTGTGGTGCATCGCCGCGGGCGTGGTGAACGACCGCTCGCTGGCCGATGACATCCTGCAAGAGGCGGCCATGGTCGGCCTGGACAAACTCGACCAGTTCGACGCGGGGACGAGCTTCCTGGCATGGGCCGGGCAGATCGTCCGCTTCGTCGCGCTGAACGAGGGGCGCAAGGGCCAGCGCCGCCGGGCGCTGCACGATGAGGCGGCGCGGAGCGCGCCCACCGAAACCGCGAGCGTTCGCGACCTCGGGCGCGTGGACTCCGCGGGGCGGGTCGCGCCGGGCGATTCACCCTTTGACGACGACGTGACGGCGGCGCTCGCGGAACTGGACGATGTGGCCCGCTCGTGCCTTCTGCTCAAGACGACCTTGGACCTGGCCTACGCCGACATCTCGCGGATTCTCGGGATCCCCGAGGGGACGGCGGTGAGCCATGTGCACCGGGCCCGGAAGGCGATGCGCCAGAAACTCGTCGAGCGCGGTC
>JAFLCM010000440.1 GCA_017303565.1 Planctomycetota bacterium | reverse complement strand
ATCGAGGTCGTCCACGCCGACCTTCTGCCCGAGGGCAAGGTCGAGCGATTGAAGGAACTGAAGGCGATGCCGGGCGCGGGGTCGCTGGCGATCGTCGGCGACGGGGTGAACGACGCCCCGGCGCTCGCGGTCGCGGATGTCGGTCTGGCGATGGGCTCGGTCGGAGCGGGAGCGGCGTTGGAAGCAGCCGACGTGGTGGTGCTGAACGATGACCTGGCGGGCATCCCCTGGGCGTTCGCGCTGGCCCGGCGAGTCCGCGCCGTGATGCTGGCGAACATCCTCATCGCGGTCGGCGTGATCGCGGTTCTGGCGTCGCTCTCGCTGTTCGGGATCGTGCCGCTGGGCCTCGGCGTGGTCGGGCACGAGGGCTCGACGCTCGTGGTCGTGGCGATCGGGCTGACGATCCTGGGGTTCCACGGCCCGCGCGAGGCGTGACCCGCGTCGCTCCGCGGTTCAGTCGTAGCGGGTCAGTCGTAGCGGTTCACGAGTTCGAGGATCTTCGGCTGGGCCCGGTTGATGCGCAGGCTCTGGCGCAGGAAGTTCAGCCCGTCGCGCCGTGCATCCTCGTTGGTCTTCTGCGAGGCGATGTAGTCGTTGAGCAGGCACACGCCCAGCCCGTTGAGCGCCGGGTAGTGGGCCTGGTCGAGCATCACCGCCTGGCGGAAGGCCTCCTGGGCCTGCGGGAACTGGCGGAGTTTGAAGCGGGCGAAGCCGAGCCGCTCGTACGCAGCCGCCCCGGGCTTGGTCGCCACCAACTGATCGAGCGTCGCCGCCATCTCCTCGAAGCGACCGAGCTTGCCGAGGCTCTCGGAGAGGTTGAGCAGCAACTGCGGCGTCATGTCCATCAGTTCCGCCGCCGCCCGGTACTCGCGGACCGCCTCTTCGTGACGGTCGAGGCTGGTGAGGACGGAGCCCAGGTTGGCGCGGGCCGCGCCGCTGGTGGCGCGGATGGTGACGGCCCGCTCGGCGTAGGGCAGCGCCGCCGCCGGCTCCTTTAGCTGCAGGTACGCGGTCGCGAGGTTCTGATTCGCCTGAAAGTCGTCCGGTTGGATCGACAGCGCGCGAAGGTAAGACCGCACCGCCTCGCCCAAGCGGTTGAGAAGTTGCAGCGCGTAGCCGCTCTTGAAGTGCGCATCGAAGTTCGAGGGCTCGCGCTTCGCCACGCTGTCGAAGTGCGAGAGCGCCGCCTCGGGGTTGCTGTCCTCGAGGTACAGGTCGCCGATCTGCATGTGCGCGACCGTCAGCGTGGGGTTCTTCTCGATGGCGGCGGCGAGCAAGCGGATCGCTTCTTCCCGGTCGCCCTCGGCCCGCGCCTGTCCCGCCTTGTTCACCAGTTCGCCCGCGTTCGCCCGCGACCGAGCCGCCGGCTCTACGCTCGCGCCCGTGTTGGCCGCGGTCGTGTTGCCCTTGCCCTCGCCGCGGAACAGTCCGCAGCCGGACGGGACGCACGCCATCGCGCCGGCCAGGGCGGCGGCGACAACGCGGACGGTTCGGGCGCGGATGTGGTGCCTCAAGCGATGTTCCTCCATGAACGCCCCACGGCGGTTGAAACGGCCGACGGTTCGGACGCGGGTCGGCACGTCCGTCCCCGGCTTCCGATCGTCACGCTAGACCCCCCCGCTCGAAACATCAACGCCCGGGACGTGGCCGGAGTTCATTCACGCCGATCACCCCTTCGCCAGCCGCCTGAGCACGCCAAGATTGACGGTGTCCCAAGCCCGCCCCTTCTCGTCATCCTCCTTGGGGGTTTCGAGGATCATGGGCACGTCCCGCAGGCGTGCGTCGCTGACGATCTCCTGGAACGCGCCCAGCCCGACCTCCCCCATCCCGAGGTGGGTGTGACGGTCGAGGCGGCTGCCCAACGCTCCCTTCGAGTCGTTCAGGTGGAGCACACGGAGCAGACCCAGGCCGCACACGCGGTCGAACTCGTTGAGGACGGCGCGGCAGGCCTCCCGTTGGCGTGCCCGTCCCGCGCCCGCGGCCTTTGGCGGCGTGCCTCCCCGCAGGTCGTACCCCGCCGCGAGGGCGTGGCAGGTGTCGACGCAGAAGCCGACCCGCCCGTCGGCATCTCCCTGGGAGGCGTCGTCGATGGCCTGCTTGACGAGCGCCAGTTCCTCGAACGTCCGTCCCATGGTCGCCCCCCCGCCGGCGGTGTTCTCAAGGCAGAGGGTCACCCTGAACGCGCCGGCAACGCCCGCGCCCTTGCGAAAGGCCTCGGCGGCGGCCTTGCCGATCCGGGCCGCTCCCTTCTCCACGCCCTCCCCGAGGTGCGAGCCGGGATGAGCAACGAGGAAGGGGATCGAGAGCGCCGCGCAGCGGTTTAACTCCTCGATGAGCATCGCCGCGCTCTTCTTGAAGAGGTCCGCGTCGGGGCTGGCGCAGTTCATCAGGTAGGTGGCGTGGGAGACGGTGCGGCGTTCCCAGCCGCGGTCCTTCAGCCCGCTCAGCCACTCGCGGGCCTCGGAGTCCTTGAGCGCCGGCGCCTTCCATTGGCGCTGGTTCTTGGTGAACACCTGCACGGTGTCAAAGCCGAGCTCGGTCGCGCTCGTCAGCGCGTTCACCATCCCCCCGGCCACGCTGAGGTGCGATCCGAACATGCCGCCGATGCTACCCGAAGCCCGTTGAAGCCCGCGATCTCAGCCCGCGCAGCCGAAGCGCGCGATGAAGATCACCAGGTCGGGCGTCGACACCGCCCTGTCGTTGTTCAGGTCGCCCACCGAGTACGGCGCCAGGTCCGTCCGCCCGAATCGCCCCAGCATCATCACCAGGTCCGCGGAGTTGACCACGCAGTCGCCGTTGAAGTCGCCGGGGCAGGGGCAGGTTTTGATCGACGCGACGTACGGCGAGCCGCACGCGACCGTGCCCGGGAACGTCGTGACCAGCAGGCGGTGGCGACCGGC
>JAFLCM010000044.1 GCA_017303565.1 Planctomycetota bacterium | reverse complement strand
GGGGGGCGTGTGGGGGGGCGCCCGCCGTGGGCGGGGGCGGCGGCGGGGGTTGGGGGGGGGGGGGCGGCATGGGGGGGCTTTGGTGGTGGTGACTGTACGGGCGAGGCGGGCGGTGGTGGCGTGGAGGTACAGGGAGACGCTGGAGGGGGGTGGTGCCGTCGTGGGTCGCGGGTGGAGAGGGAGATTCGGCAGAGCCTCCCTGACGCGGGCCGAACGAGGGCGGGGTCCTCGTCGAGTCCTCGGCAG
Organism: Planctomycetota bacterium; assembly: GCA_017303565.1. GTDB lineage: Bacteria > Planctomycetota > Phycisphaerae > Phycisphaerales > UBA1924 > JAFLCM01. Next base: position 10,095 of record JAFLCM010000044.1, on the reverse strand, counting down.
TGGACGCGTCGGTGTCGCTTTTGGCGCACGACCCCTTGATTCGTGCGGAGAGGAAAGATCATCATGTCGGGCGCGGCGAAAGTGACACCTCTGGAGTCTGATCCGATGCTGCGGCAGACAGGGCGCTTGAACGCGAGGTCGATCGTCATGGCCGCCACGGTGTGCGCGGTGATTGTTGCCACACTGTTGCTCTGGCGGCAATCCAAGCCCGCTGAGGAGGCGGCGCTGGCTTGGGCGGCCTATCACGAAACCCGCGAGCGGAACCGCTCGCTCGTGGAGGGCACGTTGGACATGGGCAAGTGGCGCGCCCACATGCCCGTTGTCTGTGTGGGCGTCCCGGAGAAGCCGGTGTGGGAGCTGAAGGACGTCGAAGACCTGATCGCGTTCGTGTTCCGCGCGCCGGAGCCGGGCGAAACGCGGACGGACGCCGACGGTCGCAAGTTCATCGGCGTCGTCGCGGGCGACGCCCTGGTGTCCCGCTTCGTGACAAGGCAAGGCATGAGCGACGCGGCGGACACGCGGATTCGCGAGTTCATGCTGGAGCAGATGCGAACCGGGGGCAGCACGCAGCGTGGTTACATCGCAACTCAGTTCATTGATCTGCGCTGGCATTACACGGACCGGGACGTCCGGGCAGCGGTGCTGCGGCTCGCGCACGACCCCGATGAGTTTCTTGCGCACACGGTGCGCATGAATCTCGGCTATTCACGCGATCGCGTCAGGAGGGCCGTCGCCTTGGGGAGGGCGGGTTTCGATCCGGCGTGGCTGAATGACCGCGAGGTCGAGGCCCTCGCGAAATGAGCCGCCTCTGGTTGATCTGCCTGTTCGGCGCGGCTGGTTCAGTCGTACTGGCGTTGGTGGGTCGTTGGGGCTTCTCCGCGGGCACCAGCGGAGCGGGTTGCTCCGCGTGTTCTCAGAAACTCGACTCGGGAGGGCTGTCGACAGCGGGCGCGGGTGCGCTTCGAATGTGTGCCGACCTGCGCAAGGAGATGGTGATCACCGAGACTGAGGCGGTGATGCTCCGGATGTGGATGAATCCTCGAACCGACAGCGCGGTGCGATATGACCCCAGGAGCGTCGCCCCGGGTCACGAGTTCCTCATGGTGCGGTGCCAGGCCGTCAAGACAGCCGTCGAACTGATCGGTCACGGCGACTCGCTTGACGAGAACGAGAAGGGTCGTTCATGGTGCGCCCTTGAGAGCGTTGCATTGAGTGACGATGCTCCACAGGTGCGGCGGGCGATCGTTTACGCGATTGTTTCAATCATTCAGACGGATTTCGGGTACGCCGCGCAAGCGGCCAATCTGCTTGGGAGGTTGTGCGATGATCCCGACGCCACGATCCGCACCGCCGCCTTCGACGCCCTCTCGCAGCCGCGGCACTCCCGGCTTCACCCTCGTTGAGACGCTCGTCACGCTGGGCGTGATCGCGCTCCTCGTGGCTCTTGCCGTGCCCGTTCTCCGGGGTGCGAGGGCGGCGGCGCGCGGGGCCGTTTGTCTCAGCAACCTCCGGTCGATGGGGGCCGGGCTGCAGCAGTACGCGTCGGAGCACGACGACATGCTCCCGTTCGCCACGCGACCGGTGGACGTCGCCGGGGGCTCCGTTGAGCCGCTGGCCTCGATCGCCGCGGCGCTGGACACGCCCGTTCCGGCTGCCTCTGCCGTCGGCGTGACGGTGTCCGAAGTGTTCGTCTGTCCCGAACTCCGAACGGTGGCTCAGTGTCGGGGCTGGAGTTACGACTACACGCCGGTGGACCTGATGGCCGGCTGGATCGACGGCCCTCCCCAACGCGGCGTCTCCGATTTTCTTCGCCGCGATCCGATGGTGGTGGTGATCACCGATTCGGCGCCGGTGCGCCCCGGCTCTCGGTCCGGCGCGCCGCTGGGCTGTCGGAACGTTCTGACAATCGGCGGGAGCGTCGAAGCGGGCGGGCCGCAGCACAGCGTCGCGCCGAGGTCAGTTCGCTGGTAGGGCGCTCGGACGGGCCGCGGCCCGCCGCGATCCCTATACTCGACTCCGCATCCGACCCGAACCGATCCCGGCCAGCCACGTCCCATGCCCTACACACTCAAACCCCTGCGTGACGGCTACGACACCGATGTCGAGAGCATCGACTACCTGAAGGGGCACGTCGATACCGGCGACCGGTGGACGCTGAACTTCGGCCCGCAGCACCCCGCCACGCACACCACGCTGCGGCTGGTCCTTGAACTCGACGGCGAGCGGGTGGCGCGCTGCACGCCGCACATCGGCTACCTGCACTCGGGGTTCGAGAAACTCGGCGAGGCGCTCGACTACAACCAGTACGTCACCATCGTCTCGCGGATGGACTACCTCTCGCCGATCGCCAACGACATCGTGTGGCACCACGCGGTGGAGAAACTTTTCGGGATCGACATCACGCCGCGGTGCAAGGTGCTGCGGACGATCATGTTCGAGATCGCCCGCATCCAGAACCACCTCTTGTGCACGGGGGCGGCGGCGCTCGACCTGGGCGGCTTCACGGGCTTCCTGTACGCCTTCAACGTCCGCGAGAAGATCTACGACATCGTGGACTACATCTCGGGCCAGCGGTTCCACCCCGACTGGACCCGCGTCGGCGGGCTGATGAAGGACCTGCCCAACGACGACACCTTCCGCAAGATGGTGCGGACGCTGATCGACAAGGAAGTGCCCCAGGCGCTCAAGGACCTCGAGGCGCTGGTGCTGCGGAACAAGATCTTCATCGACCGCACCGCGGGCATCGGGCAGATCTCGAAGGAAGAGGCGATCGCGTGGAGCCTGTCGGGCCCGATGGCCCGCGCCTCGGGCGTCGTCCGCGACCTCCGCAAGGACGAGCCGTGCCTGTGCTACGCGGACAACTGGGACGGCCAGGGCGCCGAGGCGGTGAAGTTCGTCGTGCCGGTGCACACCGACGGCGACGTGTACGCCCGCTTCCACGTCCGGCTCGAGGAGATCCGCCAGAGCCTGAAGATCGTCGATCAGCTGATCGACAAGATCCCGTCGGGGCCGGTCGATACCTTCGCCGACGGCAAGTTCGTCAAGCCGAAGAAGGCCGAGGTGTACGGCTCGATCGAGGGTTTGATCCAGCACTTCGAACTCGTGATGACCAACCGCGGGTGGAAGGCGCCGATCGCCGAGGCGTACGGCTGCATGGAGACCGCGAACGGGGAACTGGGGTACTTCATCGTGTCCGACGGCGGGCCGCGGTCGTGGCGGGCCAGGACCAGGCCGCCGTGCTTCATCAACTACTCGGTCATGGCGAAGCTGACCGAGGGGCACATGCTGGCGGACATCGTGGCGGTGCTGGGTTCGATCAACGTGGTGGCGGCGGAACTGGACCGATAGCCTTCATTTTTGATGGAATCATGGTCCGTTTCCGATGCTAGTGTTCGCTAATCTGGGCCTTTCCGCGGTGAAGGCTCCTGCTGGTGGGTAAAGTCCACCTTCGCCCCGATGGATGCTCTCTATGCCGGAACTCGCAGGACAATCATCAACCCGTGCTGCCGCATCCCGCGTTCAGTTTGAACGTGCGCTCGAACGACTGACAGATGAGCGGATCGAAAACCTGCGGACTCTCCCACTTGACGAATGGCGACGTCGGGTGGAGGGCAGCAAGATGCGGCCGGTCAAGGTTGTTCGTCTGTGGCCCATCCTTGGGCGTGGTAACGTCCTCGGGGACAGACTTGTTGGCCACGATGCGATCGAGAAAGCGTTGGACGAAGCGCTGCACAATGAGAGTACGAATGGCTGATCCGCGGACGTGGGGCGAACTCTTCAAGTTTTACTACAGCGACGTCAAGCCTCTGTACAGTTCGGTACAGATCAGCAACGCGTTGCCCGTTGAAGTGCTGTTCGAGCTGAACGCGGCGTTCGATCATGTGTCTCGCCACTGGGAGTACGCCGAGAGCGAAGCCGATTGCGTTCGCAAGGCGTACTCCCATCTGAAGCGGAGTTGCCTTGACATTTTCAAGCTTATGGTCAAGGAAACCACGGACCAGTACAGAGAGCTGAGGTCCGTGGACACGAGCATTCTCGACAATGGCGATTTCGACCGCGGCGTCATCGAGCTCTACGAGAAAATCCGCACGGGAGCCATAGAGGCCAGGAGATTGGAGTCGTCCGCCGCTGCGAAGGCAGAAGGAATCGATTCGATCTTCGAGCGTTGGCGTGTCGTTTTCCAAGATTGCGTTGAGTTCCGGAAGAACTACTACTTGCACGGGAAGATCGAGTGGGCGAGGCGGAAGCAGCGGAGGAGGCGATGGCTGCTCGTAGCGCGCGACTTTCTCATCGGCTTCGTGGCCGGCGCCGCGTCGAGCGCGTTGGTTTGGTGGTTTACCAAGTGAGCAAGTGATCGTGACGTTGCGATCGTACGTTAGCATTGACCAAGCATGCTCCGCAGCACATGGCGGCGATGATGATGCGCGGATGCGGCGGTTCGTCGATGCCGCGTGGGAAGCGCTCTCGCCGCAGGGCATCTCGTGGATCGGGTTCTATTTCAAGGACGACGGCGCGGAGACGATGACGCTCGGGCGCCGGCGCGACAAGCCCGCGTGCAGCCCGATCGGGCTCCACGGCGTGTGCGGGCGCGGTTGGCGCGAGCAGCGCTCCATCGTGGTGCGCGACGTGCGCGTGCTGGGGCCGGACTACGTGGCGTGCGACCCCCGCGACCAGAGCGAGGTGGTGGTGCCGCTGTTCGACAGCGCCGGGCGGTGCACGGGGGTGCTCGATGCGGACTCGTTCGACGTCGGCGCGTTCACGGAACACGACGCGAAGGAACTGGCGCGGCTGCTGGTCGCCTGCGGGCTGACGACGGAGCGGAGCCTCGGGGCGGTGGTGACGATCTGAGGGGTTCCCGCGGCGGCGCGCGTTCACGAGCCCCGAGCGTGGCGAGGGGTGTGTTGGCGCAAGGGTGGTTGTCGAGAAGCCCGCTCGCTGACGGTGAGGAGTTGCGGATGCGCCCGCTCGCTGACGCTCGGGGTTCGAGTGAATGCGGATGCGCCCGCTCGCTGACGCTCGGAGTTCGAGTGAATGCGGATGCGCCCGCTCGCTGACGCTCGGGGTTCGAGTGAATGCGGATGCGCCCGCTCGCTGACGCTCGGGGTTCGAGTGAATGCGGATGCGCCCGCTCGCTGACGCTCGGGGTTCTATTGAGGGGCTACGCCTCTTCGAAGAGGGCGCCGGGGGCTGGAGAGGGCGCGGTCCCGGCGATGCTGACGCCGAGGTACGTCGCCGCGTCGGCGGTGAGTTGGCGACCGCGGCGCGTGCGGGCCAGGAAGCCGATCTGGAGCAGGTACGGCTCGACCACGTCTTCGAGCGTGCCCGCGTCCTCGCCCATGGTCGCCGCGACGGCTTCCAGGCCCACCGGCCCGCCCTTGTACGTCTGCACGATGGTGCGGAGGTACTTGCGGTCGAGTTCGTCGAGGCCGAGCGCGTCCACGCCCTCCAGCGACAGCGCCTCATCGACGGTGCGGGCGGCGGTGAGGCCAGCGGCTCGGACCTGGGCGTAGTCGCGCACCCGGCGGAGCAGGCGGTTGGCAATGCGCGGCGTGCCGCGGCTGCGGTGCGCGATCGCGTCGAGCGCTCCCGCCTCCGCCCGCATCGACAGGAGCGACGCGCTGCGGGTCACGATCCGCAGCAGGTCCTCCGGCGGGTAGTACTCCAGGTGGTGCGTCAGCCCGAAGCGGCTCCTGAGCGGCGCGGAGAGCAGCCCGGCGCGGGTGGTCGCGCCGATGAGCGTGAAGGGCTTGAGCGCGATCGACACCGTCCGCGCGTTCAGCCCCTGGTCGATGGCGATATCGATCCTGCCGTCTTCCATCGCCGGGTAGATGAACTCCTCGACGGCGATCGGCAGTCGGTGGATCTCGTCGATGAACAGGACGTCGCGGGGCTTGAGACGCTGCAGCAGGCCGACCAGTTCCGTGCCCTTGGTGAGCGCGGGGCCGCTGGTGACGTGGACCGCTGAGCCCATCTCCGCGGCGATGACGTGGGCGAGCGTGGTCTTGCCCAGGCCGGGCGGGCCGTGGAGCAGCAGGTGCTCGAGCGCTTCGCCGCGGGAGCGGGCCGCGTCGATGCTGATGCGGAGGCGCTGGACCATGGTCGACTGCCCGACGTACTCGTCGAGGCGCGCGGGGCGGAGCGCGAAGGAGAGCTGCTCCTCTTCGGGAGACTTCGCCGTCGCGGACATCCAGCGCTCCGTCGCCATGGCGGGATTATTCACCCCCCCGGCGGGTGGCGGGGCGCGGGGGAAGCAAAGCGAATCGCGAAAAGCGAAGAACGAAAAGGGATCGACCAGCACAGCGGCTCTCCCGGGTGCCTGCGGCGGTGGTACAAATGCGGCATGGGCACCTGGACCTGGAAACTGCTGCGGGCGGGGGAGTTCTGGCTCGACGGCGGCGCGATGTTCGGCATCATCCCGCGCCCGGTGTGGCTGAAGTGGTTCCCCGCGTCCGGCCCGGGGGCCGTCGATGAGGCTCACCGCATCCCCATGCAGTGCAACTGCCTGCTGCTGGAGAGCGATGGGAAGGTGGTGGTCATCGAGACCGGCATCGGCGACAAGTTCCCCGACAAGGAGCGGGCGCTCTACCGCCAGGAGCGGCGCACCGTGCAGGACGCGCTGCGGGAGGTCGGGTGTGCCCCGGAGGCGGTGTCGCACGTGGTGTGCTCGCACCTGCACTTCGACCACGCGGGCGGGCTGACGCGCCGGGCGACGCCCACGAGCGGGCCTGAAGACGCCCCGGCGCTGGTGTTCCCCAACGCGCAGGTCGTGACGCAGAAAAGGGAGTGGGAGGACGCGCTCGCGAGCAAGTCGACGATGCACAAGACCTACCTGCGGAACCACCTCACGCCCGAGGTGCGGGAGCGGGTGGTGCTGGTGGAGGGCGAGCGCGAGGTGCTGCCGGGGCTGTGGGTGTGGAACGTGCCGGGGCACACCTGGGGTCAGCAGGCGGTGCGGTTCACCGACGACAAGGGCCGGACGGTGGTCTTCGTGCCCGACGTGATGCCCACGCGCCTGCACGCGCGCCCGACGACCAACATGGCCTACGACGTGGAGAGTTACACCTCGATGCAGGAGCGGATGAGGTTCCTGCAACGGGCGTGCGCCGAGAAGTGGGTGCTGGTCCTCGACCACGAGCACGGGCACCCGGTCTTCACGGTGGCGGACGACGGGCAGGGGTGGTTCAGGCTGGAAGAAGCCTGACCGGCGCCCGGCGCTACTGGCACGAGGCCCCGAACTGGCCGAGGAACAGCGAGAGGTCGGTGGTGTTCACCGTGCCGTCGAAGGACAGGTCGGACGCCAGCCCGACGATGAGCGGGCGGACGACCTCGCGGGTGAGGCCGATCGGGTCGTTGCAGGCGAGCGAGCCCGAGTCGGTGGCGCGGAGGCGGAGCGTGTAGACGCCGCGGGGCAGGCCGGCGGTGTTCCACGTCGCGATCGGTCCGTTGGGCACGTTCGCCGTGCCCGAGGCGATGTTCACCCAACCGGTGGTCAGGGGGCCCGCGTAGTCCAGCGTCCACGATCTGAGCGTGGCGTCGCTGACGTTGCCGGCGATGGTCACGGCGTTGCAGACCCGGGCGTTGGGCAGGGGGAAGTTGATCGCGGCGAGCGGCGCGGTGGTGTCGACGGGCCGGACGCGGATCGCCGTGAGCGACGACGCGGATGCGCCGGCGGGCGTCTGGGCGCTCAGGCGGATGAAGTACTCGCCGGGCGGGAGCGGCGCGGTGTCGAGGAGCGCGAGCTGGGTGTTGGCGGCGGGGCCGGAGCCGGCGGCGAACGCCGTAAAAGGCCCGGCGATCGAGGACGCGTACGCCAGCGAGAACGAAACGTCGCTCGGGCCGGCGATGTTGCCGGAGATCACGACCGAGCCGGACACGCACGAGTCGACCGAGGGGCCGGAGATCGAGCAGCCGACCGCCGCCGGCACGGAGCCGCGGTGCACCAGTTGCACGCCCGCGACGCGGCAGCCGGAGAGAAACGTTGGGCGGATGCTGAGCAGGCCGTCGGCGGCGACGGTGACCTCGTGCTGCGTGTGGGTGCTGACGGAGCCGCCGGCGTCGGGGCCGGCGCTGAAACCGTTGAAGGGCGCGGGCTGGTAGGTGGCCGTCTGCGTCGTGGGGGGCGCGGACTCCGGCACCGTGCGGAACTGGCAGCCCGAATCGGACGCGACGTAGGTGTACACGCTGTACCGCCCGGGGAGCAGCCCGGAGAAGTCGATCCCCGGGCTGGGCGTGATGCCGTCGGAGATGAGCAGGTCGAACTCGCCGGTGACGAGGCTCGGCGAGAAGCCGAAGTTGCCGAAGACGGAGATTCTGACGGGGCTGAGGTTCGCCGAGGTGTCGCGCAGCGGCATGTCGAAGCCGGTGGTCTGCACCGAGTTCCAGAAGTTGCTGGACTGGAAGGCGGAGGTGTAGCCGGCGGCTGCGGCGAAACTGATCCCCGGCGGGCCGACCCCCGCTCCGAACGCCATATCGAAATCGACGTTGACCGACTGGGCCGCGGTGACCCCCGCGATCCCCAAGAAAGCAGCGAACGACAGGGCCGCGGCGGCGGCGAACGCGGCGGGGGTTCGGGTGGACATGGTTGGCCCTTGTGTGGCGATTTCCCGGGTCGGGCGGGGGCTGGCCCCCGCCGGGGCGCATCGCCCCGCTGACGTACAATACCGGAGCGATTCGAAGGACCAAGAGATTTTGCCCAACGGAACGCAAATCCTGACAGATGCCCCGAGCGCCGCGACGCCGGCGCCTTCGGTGGCCCCGCCAACCGGCGTGGTGGTCCGCCCGCGCCTGACCTTCATGGAGAAGGTGGAGGCGTTCATCAGCCGTCTGAGCACGCGGAACAACTTCTGGCACCGCGTGTGCTCGATGATCTGGCTGCCGTACGCCTTCCGGTCGGGCATCCAGATGAAGCGGCTGGACGGGAGCACGTTCACGGCGGTGCTGCCGTTCCGGCGCTTCAACAAGAACTGGTACAACGCGATGGCGGGGGCCGCGCTCCTCGGCAACTCAGAGATCGCCGGCGGGATGTACGTGTTCTCGGCGGTGGGCAAGGACTACACGGTGGTGTGCAAGGAACTGACGTACCGGTTCCTGCGCCCGTGCCTGGGCCCGGCGATCTACCGCGTGACGCCGAAGCAGGACATCCAGGCCCTGATCGCGACCGGCGCCGAGTTCAACATCGACATCCAGCTCGACATCGTGCAGCAGCAGACGGCGCTGGGGGTGAAACTGCCGGGGGCGGGCGACCTGCCGCCCAAGGGCCGCGAGAAGCGCGTCGGGCGCTGCCTGGCGACGTTCCACGTGACGCCCAAGGCGCACCACAAGGCCAAGCGGCTGAAAGAGCAGGCGGCGCTGCCGGGGGACGTTGAGGACGCCGACGCGAAGGCGTGATAGGAGCACCGACCCGGGTATGGGTCGGCAGCGCGCGTGACGGCTCGGTCAGCGGTTCTCGAAACTCTTGAGGTTGAACTCGTCGCGCAGGCTCGAGGGCTGCTCGGTGGTGTCCTTGTCCTCGCCCTCGGTCATGATGACGAGCAGGCGCTTGCCCGAGCCGGGGAGGCGGAAGAACGCCTCGGCGGGCTCGCAGCCGCGCCGCCGCGCGTACACCCCGATGTCGTACTCCAGCACGCCCGCGCCGAACTGATCGACGGGAATGGAGAACGACCCGTCGGACGCCGACACCGCTCGCCCGAGCGTCTCGCGTTTCAGTTTGGTGGGGTCGAGTTGCACGTGGATGCTGACGCCCGAAAGGCCGCGCTCGGCGAGGCGTGGATCGGAGTCGCTGACCACCTCGACGCCCGAGTAGTCGCCGCGGATGGCCTTGCCCTGCAGGGAAGACGAGCACGCGCCCAGCAGGGCGCACGCGCCGGCAACGATGACACCGGCGAGACGGCTCACTCCGCGGCTCCCTGTTCCGGCGCGGCGTCGATCGCGGCCGCGGCCTCGCCGCCGCCCGGCGCGCTTTCTTCGGGCGCTGGCTTCGCCGCCCGCACCTTCGACGGGTCCACGCCCGGGAACGCCTCGCCCACCGGTGGCAGGTCCTTCACGCTCGCGAGGCCGAAGATCTCGAGGAAGCGCTTGGTGGTGCCGTAGAGCATC
>JAFLCM010000439.1 GCA_017303565.1 Planctomycetota bacterium | reverse complement strand
GGCGACGCGGTGGCGGACCGTGAGCGCGCCGGCGAGTTCGTCGAGGACGTCGACGCCCGAGGCGGCGTGGAGGCCCAGCCCGTGGAGCGCGGCGACGGCGGGGACGACGGCGTCGGGCGGGTTGCCGAGGGTGCGGGCGAGGTGGTCGATCCAGGCTTGCACCTGCGGGCGGCGGGCGGCGAGGATCCAGCCGCGGGTCTCGGAGTCGTCGTTCGGGCCGGCGGGCCTGCGGGAGACGACGGCGACCATGGCCTCGGCGGGTGAGACGGGGACGAGTTGATCGATGGAGGCGAGCACGCCGGCGCGGGCCTGGCGCCAGTTCTCGGCGGCGAAGGGGACGGGGCGGACGGCGCACCAGGCGGTGGGGACGATGAGGATGACGCGGGCGCCGCGGCGGAACGGGAGGCTGCGGCGTGCTTCTTCGGGCGGGGTGTCGAGGAAGTTGGTGATGGTGGCGACGGGGCGTGAGCGCGCGCCGCCGAGGCCGGATGAGACTTCGGCGACGACGAGGTCGGGCGCGTCGATGAGGCAGGAGATGGTGCGGAACGGTGCGTTGAGCATCCGGGGCTAGTCTAGGTTCGCGGGCGGGAGGATCAGATGGGGCGGAGGCCGACTTCGATGGTGCCGTTGTCGGAGACGACGGCGACGCCCTCGAAGCGGCGCGATTCGGGGACGGCGGTGCGCTTGTTTTCCTTGTCGAGGCGGGCGACCGGCTCGACGAGCAGGCGGACGAAGCCGGAGGGCTCGAAGCGGACCTCGCTCTTGGCGCGGTCCCAGGCGTTCTTGAGGGCGCTGGCGGCGGAGTCGGGGGTGAGGGTGCCCGAGGCGCGGAGGTTCAGGAGGTCTTCGACCGCTGAGGTGGTGAGGCCGTCGATGCTGGCGAGGACGGCGGCGGAGGCGGATCCGAGGTGGGCCTTGGCGTCGCCGCCGGCGCAGAGGTCGGTGCGGATGAGGTCGTAGATGTCGCGGGTCATGCTGGGGAGGTAGAGGAGTTCTTCGAGGGCGAAGACCTCGGCGTTGCGGGGGACGAGGCCGCGGGAGGCGTAGGCGGGGGCCTCGGCGCCCTGGGGTCGGGAGATGTCGTCGGCATCGCGCCAGTCGAGGAGTTCGTCGGCGATGGCGCCGGCGCGGGGGGCGTCGATGCCTTTGAGGATGAGGTAGCGCCGGAAGCGGTCGGCGTCGACGCGGTTGACGTTGAGCAGGCCGGTGGCGTCGGACATGGTGACGCGGAATATGGTGGCGTCGACGGTGACCTCGATGGGGCGCGAGGGGAGTCCGACGGTCTTGAGGAGGCCCAGGCCGGCGGTGGGCTTGACGCGGCCGGTGAGACCGCCGCCGTCGGCGATGCGGAGTCCGCCCGCGGCGGCGGCTTGGTCTTCTGCCTTCTGGATGGGTTCGGCCTGCTGGCCGAGCATCTCTTTGAGGATGGCGGGGAGGTCGGGGCCTTTGTCTTCTTCCTCGGGCGAGGCGGCGGCGACGGCGGGGGCGGGGCCGGGATCGAAGCCGCTGCTGCTTGGACTCCCGGCATCGGCGAGCGAGCGGTCCTGGGGTTTGCCGGGGATGGAGATGCCCTTGAGTGCGAGGCAGGCGGCGGCGCGGGCGAGGCGTTCTGCGGTGACGCGCTCCTCGATGAGGCGGGACTCGATCTGCATGGCGCGCGACGAGGCGGCGCTGCGCATGCCCAACGTGAAGACCGCGCCGGCGGCAATCAGCGCGATAATGAGCGCGAAACCTCGACGACGAAGACGCATGAGAACTCCTGGCGGGCACGCTCGCCCGCGAATCCGACAAGACGCACGGCGGGGATGGGCCCGTCGAAGTTTTCCTCGAAGGGGTGCCACGCGGGCTGTTCTTCCTGTTCGTTCCGGTCCTGGACGCCCTGCTCGGCGCGGCGCTGGCGCTCGGTGGGCGAGAACTTCATGCCGAACCGCTCGAAGCGGAGGTCGCGGCAGTCGGTGAGCAGCACGGCGGTAAGGGGCTTCTCGTCGGCGGTGGCGGGTGTCTTGAGTTGTGAGGCTTCGGCCTGCGATCCGACGCCGAGGCGGCTGACGCGGGCCTCTTCGTACTCGAGGCGGTAGCGGCGGCCGGGGCCTTTGCCGGGGGAGAAGTCTTCCTTGATGACGTAGGCGGCCACGACGAGAGGCCAGCGGGTGTGGAGGATGGGGGTGGCGGTGAGGAACTCGAGGCGCTTGGGCTCGACGACGGCGCTGCCGCCGGACTGGCTGACGGGGGCGGCGTTGCGGCGGTCGGCCCACTGGCGGTTGAACATCTCGCCCAGGCGTGCGAGGCGGAGGGCGCGGGCCTGCTGCGACTGGGCGTCGGACCAGGAGCGGGCCTGCGAGATGGCGAGGGCCGCGAGCGTGCACACCGTGGCGAGCACCGCGACGGCGAGGACGACTTCGAGGAGTGTGAAGGCGCGGCGGGTCATCTGTGCCAGAGGAACTCGGAGGTGGTCTGTCCGAGCGTGACGCGGTAGCGGAACAGGGCGATCGACTCGGCGACGGGGTAAGCGACCTGACCGCGGGCGGGGTTGGGCTGGGCGGCGAAGGTGCGGACGACGGTGTAGGGGACGCCGCCCTGCGTGCCGCGCCAGATGGTTTCGGCGCTTTCTTCGGTGGTCTCCGGCGCTCCGAGCAGGCCGTTGACGACGCATTGGAAGAGGGCCTCGGTGCGGTTGGCGGCGAGGGTGCGCTGCTCGGCCTTGGCGGCGACGAGGTTGCTCTGGGATCGCAGTTGCAGGCAGGCGGCGATGATGGACGCGAGGATGATGAGGGCGAGCAGGCTTTCGAGCAGCGTGAAGGCGCGGCGACGGCGCGGGGCGATCCGGAGGGGCTTGGTCGCGACGGTGGTCACTGCGGTTGGACCGCGGGCGCGGGCTGCGGTTCCGCTCCGGGGGCGGGGGCGGGGG
>JAFLCM010000438.1 GCA_017303565.1 Planctomycetota bacterium | reverse complement strand
GCGGAGAGGGTCGTTGACCATCTGTTCCAATCCCCTCGCCGGTCGACCGCGGTAAGATGCTGGACCATGGCGAGCCGCAAGAGGACTTCATATAGCGAAGACGTCCCGGTCAGCGCGCTTATGATGCGCCTTGAGGGCGTGCGTGCGGATGCTCATGAAGTTGATGCCGCTGCATTTGGCCAATCACTTCTGGGCCTCCAGCGGTTTTTGCAGCTTTCACATGCGTCTTATCACAAGTCGGCGCTGAAAGTGCCAGTGGTCGGTGGGACCCACACGATCAGACTCCGGCTCCGAACCGTGACGTCGGGGTCGGTTCAAGCCGAGATTGGGATGTACCTGCTTGACGCCGCTGTTCAAGGCGTGATCGCCGCGATCGCGTGGGAGATGATCCTTCAAACCTGGAACTGGTCAAGAAAACTGCATTCGCAGATGATTCACGTCAAGAGGTCCAAGCTAAGCCTTGAGAGTGCAGTCGAGGTTTTCGAGGGCTTGGCCAAGAGTGAGGGAATCGGGATCTCCCGTGATCGCGGCGAATCTGAGGAGTTTGTCGAGTCCTTGAGCAGCGCATTGATCGCGACAACCGAGCCGTTGGAATCATCCGCTGCCAAGCAGGTGCTCTCTATTCCCGGTCACACGACGGATATCGTGACGGACAGCCGAGGTCGATTCGCGATATGCATGCCCTTTGCTGCCACAGAGGTGTCGGACGATGAGCCGGTGATCGAGGTGCCTGTAAAATTCATTCGTATAAACAAGAAAACGGGCAGAGGAATCATGTCTTTTGTCAGACCTTCCGACGAATCGCAAATGAACGAGCAGCGTTTTCTTTGCGAAGACCGATCGCTGCGCCGACGAGCCAATCCGTACACGGGTGCCTTCCATCATGACGATGCATTGGTCGTGCGAACGCAACGACGCGCATACGAGAAGAATCGCCGGGGGCACTACTGGCTGATTCTCGGCATCGGTGGTCGGCCAGCTTCAGGCGGCGAGCTATTCGAGCGAAAACGAAATCGCTAGCACGACGCATCGCCGCTGCCATCCCCGTTACCGAGTAGCACTCGAACCCCTACTTCCCCTCCGGCACCACGAACTCCACCCGGTTCCGCGTGAGCGCTACGCCCTCCGCCGCCGCCAGGTCCGCCAGCGCGATGGAATAGTCCGTCAGCGCCGAAACCTCGTCCAACTCCGCCTGCGCCAGGTTCTCCTGTCGCCGGAACTTCAGGTCGAGAAAGTCCGGCGTGAGCGACTGCGTGGTCCGCTCCAGGACCTCCAGCGTCCGCAGGTTTTCGGTGGCCGCCAGCCGCGAGGCGCGGGTCTGCTCGATCAACTGGTAGTTGGTCCGCACGTTCCGCAGCGCCGTCTTCACGTCGAGCACCACCGCCTGCACCGCGCGCCGGTACTCGCCCACGCTCCGCAGCCGCTCCAACTGGCTGCGCCGGAACCCCGCCTCGGGGCCGCGGTTGCCGATCGGTTGCTCGAAGCTCGCCGCCACCAGGTAGTCGACGAACTTCCCCTCGTTCAACTGGTCGTACGCCTCGCGCGTGCTCGAATCCAGCCCGGCGAACTGCGCCTGCAGCGCCAAATCCAACTGCGGCAGCCGCGCGTTGTCCGCCACCTTCTGCCGGATCGTCGCGTCGTCGATTCCCAGGACCGCCCGCTGGACCTCCGGGCGTCTCCGCAGCGCCGTCGAGATCGAGTCAAGCAGGCTGAAGGTCACCGGCGCATCGGGCGGCTCATCGGCCGGCGACACCAGCGCCTCCGACCCCACCGTCAGCCGCGGGTCGTTCACCAGCGCCTTCAGCCGGTCACTCGCCTGCCGCAGCGAGTTCTGCGCCCGGATCACCTGCGCCCGGCGGCGCTCCACCGTCGCCACCGCGTCGGCGATCTCCGCGGGCTTGGCGTCGAACGCCACCCGACCGCGAAGCACGTCGCGCGTCTGCACGCCCCGATCGAACAGCCGCTGCACGATCTCCAGGCTCCGCCGCGACCGCACCAGTTCCCAGTACGCCCGCTCGGTATTCGTCACCGTGCCGAGCATCGCCGCTTCGAGGTCGAGCACCGACGCCCGCTCCGCGTTGCGGTTCAGCCGGATCTCCGCCGTCGCCACGTCCGAGCCGAAGTTCCGCAACAGCGGCTGCTCCAGCCGCACGGTCGCTTGAGCCGTGTTGTACGGCTCGGGCAGCAGATCAACCCCCGGGCTGTCGTCGTCGGTGTACGTCTGGCCCTGGCTCACCGAGAGCCGCCCGCCGCTCGTCAGCGGCTTCCGCACCCCCGTCTCGTACCCCACGTTCTGCCGCTGCTGCGCCCGGGAGGTCGTCAGCCCCGGCGCCAGCACCTGCCCCGGCTGCGGGCGGTCGAGGTTCTCGTGGTTGAAGTTCGTGAAGAACGTCCAGTCGAACGCCGACTCCGCCACCGCCAGTTGCGCCGACGCGATCCCCGGCTCGATCCGCGCGACCTCCACATCAAGGTTGTTCCGCACGCTCGACGCGATCACCTGCTGAAGCGTGACCGGGAACACCTCGGACACGCCGCCGAGCAGGTCCTGTCCCACGTCCGGCTGCTCGGGACGCTTCGCGCCCGGTCCCGCCATCGCCTCCAGTTCCGCCATGCGCTCCGCCGGCAGCGATACCTCACCCGGCGCTCGCGTCAGGAGCGCGGGCGCCGCGATCGGCTGAGGCCCCGAACCGGTATCGCGCAAAAGCGGCGCGGTCTCGCGCTTCGCGCTCTCGATCACGCTCGTCTTCAGGGCGTCCGTCGCCTTCGCGTCAAAGGGGCTAGAGCAGCCCCCCGCCAGCGCGCACACCAGCCACGCCCCGCCCAGCCCGGCCGCGGGCAAACCTGCCCCGCATCGTGCTTTTCTCCCGTCAGCGAGTCGTCGGCGGATGAGCATCCCCGAACGGTACCC
>JAFLCM010000437.1 GCA_017303565.1 Planctomycetota bacterium | reverse complement strand
AGCCGCCCCGAGGCCATCACCGCCAACGCCCACGCCGGCGCCTCCGTCGATCTCGCTCGCGTCGGGCTGGTCACGCTGACCTTCTCCCCGCTCGAACCCGCCCAGCCCACGCCCTTGCCGGAGATGCCGCTGGACTTCGAGGTCCTCGGCTCGCCCCTCGTCAGTCCGCAGGGCGAAGCCCCCGCCATTCTCCGCGTCGGCGTGCGGGACAACGAGAAAGTCGGTTTCCCCTTCGCCGACGCCGAACGCAACCAGAGCGCCGGGCTGGCCCGCTTCATCCCCACCCCCGGAAGCACCGCCCTGATCGCCGCCCTCGCCCTTCCCGCGGCGATCCGCCGGCGGACCTTCAGCCCCGCCGCCCGCTGACCGGGGACATCCACTCGCGGGATTCCTAGAATCCGTGCTCCCCGGCAACGCCGCACCGATGCGCCCGCGCCGTGGCCGCGTCTCCCGAACAGGCCCCTGTTCGCGAGCGCGCCGGCTCGCGCTCGCCGCGCGACCGCCCCCGCTCCCTCACCGCTTCCTCCACTTCGAACCGCCAACGCCACCACCGCCATGACCAGCCCCTCGACGCCCAGCCGCAACAAGACCGCCGCCCAGATCCGCCAGGAGTTCATCGACTTCTTCGTCGAGCGGGCCGCTCACAAGTTCGTGGCCTCGTCGCCGGTGGTGCCCCACGACGACCCGACGCTGCTCTTCGCCAACGCCGGCATGAACCAGTTCAAGCCGCTGTTCCTCGGCAACGTCCGCCCCGGGTCGTCGCTCGAAGGCCTCAAGCGCGCCGCCAACAGCCAGAAGTGCATCCGCGCCGGCGGCAAGCACAACGACCTCGACGATGTCGGCAAGGACGGCTACCACCACACCTTCTTCGAGATGCTCGGCAACTGGTCCTTCGGAGACTACTTCAAGGCCGAGAGCATCCAGTGGGGCTGGGAACTGCTCACCAAGGTCTGGGGCATCGACCCCGACCGCCTCTACGCCACCTACTTCGAGGGAAAGAAGGACCCTTCCGGGGGGGGACTCGAACCCGACCGCGAGGCCTACGACCTCTGGCGCCGACACCTCCCCGCCGGGCACATCATCCCCGGCAACATGAAGGACAACTTCTGGGAGATGGGCGACACCGGCCCCTGCGGCCCCTGCTCCGAGATCCACTACGACGGCCGCTCCGACCAAGACCGCAAGAAAATCCCCGGCGACACCCTCGTCAACCAGAGCCACCCCGAAGTCATCGAGATCTGGAACCACGTCTTCATCCAGTTCAATAGGGAGCAGGGCGGCAAACTGGTCTCGCTCCCCGCCAAGCACGTCGACACCGGCATGGGCCTCGAGCGCGTCGTCCGCGTCCTGCAGGGCAAGAACAGCAACTACGACACCGACGTCTTCACCCCGCTCTTCGCCGCCATCCAGAAGATCTGCAAGGCCCAGCCCTACGCCGGCAGGTGGGACAGCCAGAGCGACACCGCCTACCGCGTCATCGCCGACCACATCCGCACCCTCACTTTCGCCATCACCGACGGCGCCGAGCCGAGCAACGAAGGCCGCGGCTACGTGCTGCGCAGCATCCTACGCCGCGCCGCCTACTACGGGCGCCAGGGCTTCGGCATCACCGAGCCTTTCGTGCATCAACTCGTGCAGACCGTCGTCGACACCATGGGCCCGTTCTTCCCCGAACTGAAGAAGAACCCCGAGCACGTCGCCCGCGTCATCCGCGATGAAGAGGAGGCGTTCGGACGCACCATCCGCACCGGCATCGAACTCTTCGACAAGGCGGCTCAGGGCAAGACCCAGATCGCCGCCGAGGACGCCTTCAAACTCCACGACACCTACGGCTTCCCCATCGGCCTCACCCAGCGCATGGCCGAGGACCGCGGCATGACCGTCGACGTCGACGGCTTCCACACGCTCATGGAGAAGGCCCGCGAACTCGCCCGCTCCGGCGGGAAGGAAGACGCCTCCGCCAGCCTCCTCCTCGGCACCTCCGCCATCGCCCGACTCAAGGCCCTCAACGTCAAGCCCACCGACGACGCCGACAAGTACCACGGCCGCAACGTCCGCGCCCGCGTCCTCGCCATCTGGAACGGGCACGACTTCGACGAATCCCTCCACGCCTCCAACACCCGCCCCACCGACCGCTTCGCCGTCGTCCTCGACAAGACCTGCTTCTACGCGGAGATGGGCGGCCAGGTCGCCGACACCGGCCACATCGCCCAGGTCATGGGCGGCTCCGGCGGCGCCACCGACTTCGTCGTCGAGTCCGCAAAGAACTGCGGCGGCTACGTCGTCCACATCGGCCAACTCAAGAAGGGCGACCTCCGCGTCGGCATGCAGGTCGAGGCCCGCCTCGACGCCGCCCACCGCGACGCCGTTGCCTCCAACCACACCGCCACCCACCTGCTCAACCTCGCGCTCCGCGCCCGCCTCGGCGACAAGATCGAGCAGAAGGGCTCGCTCGTCGCCGCCGAGCGCCTCCGCTTCGATTTCTCCCACGCCGCCGCCCTCACCGAAGAAGACGCCGCCCACGTCCAGCAGCGCGTCCGCGCCGAGGTCGCCCGCGACCTCCCCGTCTACGCCGAAGTGACGGCCCTCGCCCCCGCCAAGGCCGTCTCCGGCCTCCGGGCCGTCTTCGGCGAGGCCTACCCAGACCCCGTCCGCGTCGTCTCCATCGGCGCCCCCGTCGCCGAACTCCTCGGCAACCCCGCCAGCGACCGCTGGCGCGATTTCAGCATCGAGTTCTGCGGCGGCACCCACGTCTCCAGAACCGCCGAGATCGGCGCCTTCGTCCTCGTCAGCGAGGAGGCCGTCAGCAAGGGCGTCCGTCGCCTCACCGCCCTCACCGGCACCTCCGCCACCGCCGCCGAGGCCCTCGCCGACGCCCTCAGCGCCCGCATCCGCGGCGCCAGCGAACTGGGC
>JAFLCM010000436.1 GCA_017303565.1 Planctomycetota bacterium | reverse complement strand
CGGAATCCTGGAACACGCTCCACTGTCCCACCGAGAGGCTCATCAGCGCGCTGGCGCCGTTGACGAAGGTGCCGTCCTGCCACAGCCAGGCGTCGCCCGCGCCGACAACCGGCGTAGCGCTGACGGCGAGGAAGTACTTCACGCCCGCCGTCGCCACGAAAGGCGAGGTCAGCGCGATCTCCTGCATGTACTCGGTCGCGCCGGTGTCGAACGCGAGTCGGCCCGTGGGCGTCGGCGAGGTCTGCGCCTGCGTGAAGGTCTGCGTGAGCAGCAGCGTCCCCGGCAGCGTGCCCGCGCCGTTGGCGGCGAACACCTCGACCGTGAACGCCGAGAAGTTGCCCAGCGTGCCCGAGACGCGCCCCTCGCTCATCCCCCACCACCGCACGCGGTCGATCACGCCGCCCGAGGCGATCGTGAAGTCGTCGGCGTGCTTGAAGTTGCGGTTGGGACGCGCGACGGTGCTGGAGTAGTACCCGAACCCGCAGGGGTCGATGGGGGTCTGGGAATAGAGCGTTTGGGCGCCGGCGAGCGCGTTCGCGGAACCAAGGACCAGAAGGGCGGCGAGGGACGAGGGAGCGGAGGGGGGCATCGGTATCTCCGGAATCGCGGGTGCGAGGGGCGAGTCCAACCCCCGAACTATGCCCTGACAATCGCCCGACGTCTTGAACGCGAGTCGCGCCCGAGGGCGAACTTGCGAGTTTGGCGATTGCACGAGCGGGGCGGCGAGGTACGCTTGCTTCTTGGGCCCGGGCCCATGGCCCAGAGTTTCGGAGGAGGTCCGCCATGCTGAGCCGCGTTTCCCTGCTCGTCGCCCTGTCCCTCGCCCCCGCCGCCGTTGCGCAGCCCGTCGGGCGCTGGTCGTTTGACGAGCCGTCAGGCAACCTGGCACTCAACGCGATCGTCGGACGCCCCTCGGGGCATCTGCTGGGCAACGCCGCGTTTTCGGCGGACGGAATCGCCGGCAACTGCGTCGACTTCCCCACCCACGGCGGGGGCTACGTCACCATGGGGAACACGTACGCGATCGACGCCAACGCGGAGTTCTCGATCTCCGCGTGGGTCAAGACGTCGGACCCCGTCAGCCCGAAGGTCGTCGTCTCGCGCCACTTCACCGGCATCCTCAACGGCTTCATTCTCAGCGTCGACCTCGGCGGCGGCTACTCCAATCCGCAGCGCGGACAGTTCTACCTCAACGACAACCCCGGCAACACCTGCAACGGCACCACGGTCCTCACCGACGGGCAGTGGCGCCACCTGGTCAGTGTCTACCGCTTCATCGGCACCGGGTCCATCCGCGAACTGTGGGTCGACGGCGTGCGTGAGGCCGCCAACGCGAGCGCCGGACCCAACCCGCACCCGACCCCTTCGTTCATGGTCGGCGGCATCTATTTCAGCAGCGGCGGCGAGGCCGGTTACTACCAGGGGAAGATCGACGAGGTGCAGGTGTACGACTACGCGATCAGCGCCGACGACATCGCGTCGCTCCGCGCCACCCCCACCGCCGTCGCCGGGCCGAAGCGGTGCTTCTGCGACCTGAACAACGACGGCGTGCGCAACACCGCCGACCTCGCGGTGTTCCTCGGCCGCTTCGGGCAGCCCGCCTCGATCGGCTCGCTCGGCGACATCAACTACGACGGCGTCGTCAACACCGGCGACCTCGCGATCTTCCTCGGTCGGTTCGGCGAAACCTGCTCGTGAGAATCGCCGGCTTCAGGTGATCTCGCCCAGCACGCGGAGCAGGTCCTCGACGACGCCGCGGGCCTCGAGGTGGACGCGCCGCGCCCCGCCCTCGACCACGCTTGTCATCGGGACGTGGTCGATCATCCCGCCCCGCTTCCAGAACACCCGCTCGGACAGCGGGTGCTCTCCCTCGGCGTGCATCGCGAAAACCGTCTGCATCAGCGCCGCCAGGCACCGCGCCCCAGCGCCGGGACGAACCGGCAGGATCAGCGTCACGTCCTGGCGCGGCACCGAGAACAGCACCCCCGTCTCCCACCCCGCCTCGGGCATCAGGTCGTCGAGAACGAGCGCCGCGCTCGCGCCGGTCTCGAGCGTGTCGTCCACGACCGCGAGCACGCCTTCGGAGCCTTCAACGTCGCGCACGTCCGCCGGGCTGACCAAGCCGCGCAGGTTCTCGACGGCGATCAGCATCACCTCGTCGAACGTCAGCCCCCATACGTCGAGGGCTCTGGTGGTGACGTAGGTCGCGGTGGACGCGCCCCCGATGCCGACGCCGGTGATGAGTTCGTCGGCGCGGTCGCCGGCCTCAGCCGGTTCGCGGCGTTCGTCTTGCTCGAGCACGAACGCCTCGCGCCGGCACATGGCGCGGAGCGGGCCTTCCAGCACGCGCCGGTGCAGCACGCGCGGGCGGAGCCACGGACGGACGATCTTCAGGTCGAGCGCCAGGTCTTCGGGCAAGGGCAGCCCCAGCCGCGCCCCGAGGTAGATCGCCATCCCATCCACCGGCGTCCGGCCCGGGGCGTTGTCCAGGATCTCCAGGTGCTCGGCGGTGTTGAAGTCTCGCCTCACGTCTCGGCGTACGAACGACAGCGTGACGCCCTTCCACTTGAAGCGCGAGCCGCCGAGCCGCGCCACCGCGCGCTCGAACACCTCTTCGACCTCTCGGGGCAGGCGCGGGGAGTTGCGGAACTTCGAGAACATCGAAGGGAACTCGATCCCGAGGGGGCGGGGAAACGCGGCCGGGGCTCAACCCCGCGGCGCCGGGCCCTCGTCCAGCCCGCCGAAGCGCCGGCTCCGCCCGGCGTACGCCCGCACCGCCTCGCGGAGGTGCTCGACCGTGAAATCGGGCCACAGCGTGGGCGTCACGAACAGTTCGGCATACGAGATCTGCCACAGAAGGTAGTTGCTCACCCGCATCTCGCCCGCGGTGCGAACGAGCAGGTCCGGGTCGGGGAGGCCCG
>JAFLCM010000435.1 GCA_017303565.1 Planctomycetota bacterium | reverse complement strand
GCTGTTCGGCTGGCGGTCGGAATCCCGACGCGCCGGGTCGATCGCCTTCCGGAACTGGCCCAGGTCCAGCAGGGCCGCGGCGAGGCGGGGGTCGAGGGCCGCCCGGGGCGCCCCCGCTTGCACCGCCCGTTCGCACGCCTCCGGGACGCCCGAGAAATCGCGGCGCATCAGGCCCGCCTGCATGAGCGCGTCGAGCGCCGCAAGGTCCGCCGGGTGTCGCTTGAGAACATCCAAAAGGATCGGGATCGCCATGCCCGGCTGGCCGGCGGCCAGCAGGCGTTTCGCGTTCTCGATCATCGCTTTCGGGGCGGGCATGGGCCCCACGATAGCGGCGCGCAGCCCCGATTCCGTGAAAGGAACCGGGGGCCGATCCGTAGAATGACCTCACGCGGGGCTTGCCCGCAGGTCCCTTTCGCCCCCGCCCCCTTCGGAAATCGGAGGCCCCCATGGACGAAGCCCTTCAGCAGATCGCCGAAGCCGCCGCCAGGAACTGGACCATGACCCTCATGTGCACGGTCGCCATGGTCTATGTGGTGTTCAGCGCGGTGGCGAGCATGGTCAAGTCGAGCAACCGCGAGAAGACGCGGCGCGAGATCGCGGCGTACATCGCCGAGGGGGCGCTGACCCCCGAGCACGGGGAGCGGCTGATGAAGGCCGGCAAGTCCACCCACGACGCCTAGGAGTTCCCGGATGAACCTCGCCCCCGTGACGCTGCTCGCCGCCGAACTGTCCTCGAATCAGACCTTTGTGCTGTCGATCATGGCGATGGTGTTCGCCGTCCCGGTGGTGGGCATCATCGCGGGGGCGTGCCGCAAGTCGGTGACGACCCGCGAGCGCGAGCAGACGCGGCGCGAGGTGGCGGCGTACGTCGCCGAGGGCTCAATGACCGCTGACGAGGCCGAACGCATCCTCCGCGCCGGGCCCTCGAAGGCCGGCGCCGCCGACGAGTGGAACTTCGGGTTCTCGAACGCCAAGCCCGCGCCGAAGAACACCTGAACCGACCCCGCTGCCTAGAACCGAACCAGCCGCTGAACTGTCCCCGACGGAGCCCCCGCCATGTTCCCGATCCTGCTCGCCTCCAGCGTCGACAACCCCTCGATGGACGACATCCTGAAGATCGTGATCGTGGGCGGGGGCATCCTCATCGGCTTCGTCGCCGTCGTGTTCGGGATGGTCGCGAGCATCCTGAAGCACCGCCAGATGGAGCGGACCCGGCGCGAGGTGGCGGCGTACGTCGCCGAGGGCTCAATGACCGCTGACGAGGGCGAGCGGCTGCTCCGGGCGGGGCGTGGGCCGGCGCAGTCCTGACGCAAGTCGGGATGGATTCACGGGGGTTTTCCGGACGCTGATCATCCGAAGCGGCGGGGTGGCCGGGGGGGTCGCGCGGCTACCATTGAGGCTCATCCCGCGGGCGCGGGTGTTCACGGCTTTTCCCGCCGGTTTCGGCGCGGGAGCGCGGTGTTCCCCTCGGCCCCGCGGGTGCGTTGAGTCACGCCCGCCACCGCCACTTTTCGCCAGGGACGCCCACCCCATGACGCCCGCCGCCGCCGAAGCCTCCCGCGTTCACGCCGGGTCCGTTCTGTTCCCCTCCGACACCTTTGCGCACCGGCACATCGGCCCGTCGCCCGCGGACATCGACGCGATGCTGGGCGCGATCGGCTGCTCGTCGCTCGTCCAGTTGATGGACGAGACCGTTCCCTCCGCGATCCGCCTGCGCCGCCCCTTGAAGATCGAGCCCGACGCCGGACGACCCCTCGGCGAGAGCGAGGTCCTCGACCGACTGAAGGCGATGGCGGGCCGCAACAAGGTCCTCAAGTCCCACATCGGCATGGGGTACTTCGGCACGATCACCCCCGGCGTGATCCTGCGGAACATCCTAGAGAACCCCGGTTGGTACACCCAGTACACGCCGTACCAGGCCGAAATTTCGCAGGGCCGGCTCGAGGCGCTCTTGAACTTCCAGACGATGGTGAGCGACCTGACGGGTCTGCCGCTCGCGGGCGCGAGCCTGCTCGACGAGGGCACCGCCGCCGCCGAGGCGATGGCGATGTGCTACTCGATCGGCGGGGCCTCCACGAAGAACTCCTTCTTCGTCGCGTCGAACTGCCACCCCCAGACCATCGCGGTGGTCCAGACCCGCGCCAAGAGCATGGGCGTCCACATCGTGGTGGGGGACGAGACGAAGATCGACTACTCCAAGAACGACCTGTGCGGCATCCTCCTGCAGTACCCCGACACCACCGGGCGCGTCAGCGACTACCGCGCGGTGATCGATGACGCTCACAGGGCCGGGGCGCTCGCCGTGGTCGCGACCGACCTGCTGGCGCTCACGATGCTCACGCCCCCCGGCGAGTTCGGCGCCGACGCCGCTGTCGGCTCGGCCCAGCGCTTCGGCGTGCCCATGGGTTTCGGCGGTCCGCACGCCGCCTTCATCGCGACCAAGTCCGAGTACGCCCGCAAGATGCCCGGTCGTCTCATCGGCGTCTCGCGCGACGCCCACGGCAGCCCGGCGTACCGCATGGCCATCCAGACCCGCGAGCAGCACATCCGCCGCGAGAAGGCCACCAGCAACATCTGCACCGCCCAGGCCCTGCTCGCCATCATGGCCGGGATGTACGCGGTCTATCACGGGCCCGAGGGCCTGCGCCGCATCGCCGAGCGCGTGCACCGCCTGACGATGATCCTCTCCCACGGCCTCAAGTGGCTCGGGCACGAGGTGCTCACCCCCGTCGCGTTCGACACGCTGCGAGTGAAGGTCGTCGTCGGCGAGCACTGCAAGCAGAACGCCGTCGGCGTGATGCGGACCGGCGTCGAAGCCGGGCGGAACTACCGCGACTTCGGCGACGGGACCATCGGTGTCTCCCTCGACGAGACCACCACCATCGAGGACGTCCGCCAGATCCTCGCCACCTTCGGCTGCGGAC
>JAFLCM010000434.1 GCA_017303565.1 Planctomycetota bacterium | reverse complement strand
TTCCGCCTTTTCGAGATCGATCGCGATACCGACACCCCCAGCGAGCACGACGCCATCGACGGCGACACCTGGGCCGCCGATGAGTTGGTCGACTACCTCCGGGCGGTTGGCCAACCGAAAGACACGACGAGTTGGGACCGCAAGAACGACAACCACCCGACGACCTGAAGCCCGCGTAATGCGGGCTTCGCTGTTTACCAGAGACCACCAACCCAAAGGAGCACGACCATGACGAAGCGCACCCCCAAGACCACCAAGCCCGAACCGACCGCTGCCGAGACCTACGCCGCACGCCGCAACGACATCGCCCGCCTGATGGACGTGCTGCAAATGGAACTCGACAAGCACGCCGAGGGGGCCAAGGCAGACCCACGCAACTGGGGGTTCGCTGGAAGCCTCGGGAAGGTTCGCAGCGACCTGATCGATCTGGTCGGGTTCCTCAGCAACATGGACCCCGAGCACGTCGAGGCCTTTCTGAACGATGCCGAGTGACCAGAACCACCAACCACAAGGAGCAACGCCATGACCATCAAGACGATCGTGATCGAGGGCATCGACCAAGACATCAGCATTCGCCGCACCGAGCGCGGCGCGGAGGTGACCATCGAGCAGCACACCCGGCGAGCGGGCAGGCAGGACATCTGCATCGCGCACATCGCCCGCAACGAGAACCGGGAGAGCCGCTACGCGAAGGCGACCGAGGTCGCCAAGGTGGTCTACGGCACCGACCGCCGAGGCCAAGCCGCCGCCACCAACTCGATGGTCCATGACGTGCTCAACGAGATGGAGCGCGTCGCGGGATGCTGACCCGCCCCACGCGGCGTCGCGGGGAACCGCGACGGCCACGCTTCCCCGCCGCAATGTGCGACGGGAGTTCCAACCCCCGGTTCGGAGATGACCATGAGCACGAAGACGAAGAAGCCCGCCAAGCCCCGCACGCCCCGCACCCCGAAGATGTCCAAGAGCGCTGCCCGCGCGGAGGGAGCCGCCAAGACAGACCGCCTCCGCAAAGCGGCGCTCGCCGAGATCAACGACCGGTTGGCGGGCGGGAAGCAGGACCACGAGGTCCCCAGCGAGAAGGAGGTGGCCAACAACGCGAACGTCGGCGCGGCCGCAAAGGGGAGAAAGGCGAAGGGGGAGAAGGCCCCCAAGACGCCGAAGGCCCCTAAGCCCAAGCGCGTCAGCGCCCTCGACGCGGCTGCGCAGGTGCTCGCCGCGAGCGCGGTGCCGATGCGGGCCAAGGAGATGATCGCCGCGATGGAGGCGAAGGGCCTGTGGACGAGCCCCGGCGGCAAGACGCCGGAGGCCACGCTCTACGCCGCGATCATCCGGGAGATCGCCGCCAAGGGCACCGCCGCCCGCTTCAAGAAGCACGAGCGCGGCGTCTTTGTCGCGGGGAAGGGAGCCTGAGTCATGAACGCCGACCCCGCCCCGCAGCCCGCGCCGACCCAAGCCCAACTCGATGCCGTGCTGCAGGCCGCCCTGTACCTCCTCGGTGCGCGGCAGGACCGGATGCTCACCATCGAGGAATGGACGGACCTGGCGCGGGCTGTTGCCGCCTGCCAAGAGCGCAAGACGGCCGACTACCTCACCGAGCACGACCTCGAGGACATCGCCGAGCGCTACGCCCTTGAATGGGACGAAGCGACCGACGGGGCTCTGCCCACGCTCGACGACGAGTGAAGCGCCCATCACGCCTTGCTCCCAGCCGCGACGCTCGTCGCGGCTTTCTCTTCGGCCACACCCTTTGCCGGGAGTCGCTCCGCCTTGCGGCCCGTGAACTTCTCCCAGCGCTGCACGATGACATCGCAGTAGAGCGCATCGAGCTCCATGAGGAACGCGTGCCGCCCGGTCATCTCCGCGCCGATGAGCGTGGAGCCGCTGCCGCCGAAGAGATCGAGCACGTTCTCGCCGGGGCGCGATGAGAACTCGATCGCTCGCCGCGCGAGCTCCACGGGCTTCTCCGTGAGGTGGACCATGCTCTGCGGGTTGACCTTCTTGATCGACCAGGTGTCGGGCACGTTGGCCGGGCCGAAGAAGCGATGCGCCGCGCCTTCCTTCCAGCCGTAAAAGCACCACTCGTGGTTGCCCATGAAGTCCTTTCGCGTCAGGACCGGGTGCTCCTTGATCCAGATGATCGCCTGGGCGAAGTAGAGCTCGCAGCGCTTCAGCACTGGCGGGTAGTTACCGCAGTTGGCGTAGCCGCCCCAGATGTAGAACGTGCCGCCGGGGATGAGCACGCGGGTGATGCTTCCGAACCATGCCGCGAGCAGCCGGTCGAACTCGTCGTCCGACACAAAGTCGTTGGCGAGCGGCCGGTCCTTGGCGCGGAGCTTCTTGTGTGTTGCGCGGCTCTTCTCGGGGTAGCGGTTGAGGTCGGCGCTCTGCTGGTCATGCTGGTCTGCCTTGCCCGGCAGTGCGAACGAACTCAGGCCGGCGACGATCGCGTTGTTCGAGCGGGGCTCGACCTTCACGTTGTACGGCGGGTCCGTGTTGACGAGATGGATCGGCTGGCCATCGAGCAGACGGTCCAGGTCCTCGGGCTTGGACGAGTCGCCGCACATCAGGCGGTGGTTGCCGAGCACCCAGATGTCGCCGGGCACGGTCGTCGCTGCGTCCGGTGCGCCCGGCACGTCATCGGGATCGGTCAAACCCTCGCTGCCCGCGGGAGCCATGATGGCGCTGAGATCCTCGGCGCTGAAGCCGAGCAGCGCGAGGTCGAAGTCCACGCCCTTGAGGTCGGCCAGCTCCAGCGGCAGGAGCTCCATGTCCCACGACGTCAGCGTGGCGACCTTGTTGTCAGCGATGCGCAGTGCCTTGACCTGCTCCGGCGTGAGATCGTCAGCGCGGATCGTCGGCACCTCCTTGAGCCCGAGCTTCCGCGCTGCTCGAAGCCGCGTGTGACCGGCGATGATCACGCCATCGGCGTC
>JAFLCM010000433.1 GCA_017303565.1 Planctomycetota bacterium | reverse complement strand
CGCAGGCGCAGGGCCGGGGCCACGGTCTCGGAGCCTACGCACGCCGCGCCCGCGTTAGAATCCCCCCATGCCACTCTCCCGCGACCAACTGGCGATGCGTGCCGCGAAGGAACTCCGCGATGGCTACATCGTCAACCTCGGCATCGGCATCCCCACCCTCGTCGCCAACCACATCCCCGCTGGCGCGGACGGCCAGAAGATGGACGTCTGGCTGCAATCCGAGAACGGGCTGCTCGGCATCGGGCCGTTCCCGGAAGAGAGCCGGGTCGACCCCGACCTCATCAACGCCGGCAAGCAGACCATCACCGCCCGCAAGGGCGCCTCGTTCTTCTCCTCCAGCGACTCGTTCGCGATGATCCGCGGCGGTCACATCGACATGTGCATCCTTGGCGCCATGGAGGTCAGCGAGAAGGGCGACATCGCCAACTGGATGATCCCCGGCAAGATGGTCAAGGGCATGGGCGGCGCCATGGACCTCGTGGCCGGCGTCAAGAAGGTCGTCGTCACCATGGAGCACTGCTCCAAGGACGGCAAGAGCAAGATCGTCCCCGAGTGCTCGCTGCCCCTCACCGGGCGGCGCTGCATCGACATGGTCATCTCCGACCTGTGCGTCCTGAAGATGGACCACGACAAGGGCCTGTTCCGCCTCATCGAGGTCGCGCCCGGCGTGACGGTCGAAGAGGTGAAGGCCAGGACCGCGGCGAAGATCATCGTCGAGGGGGATGTGCCGGTGGTGGGGGTGTAAGCCGGCGGCGCCGCGGAAGAGAACCCCGAGCTTCAGCGAGCGGGCCGGGTTTCAACAATGCGCGGGCGTTGAAAGGCGGCCAGACCGGTCGCTGACGCTCTCGGCTCGTTGTTCCAACGCGTTCCGATCACACCCCGCCGCGCCGCTTCCACCACCACAGCCCGAGGCCCGCTGCGGTCAGCACGCCCCCGCCCCATGCGAGCCAGACACTCGCCGAAACTCCCGCCGGGGCCGTCCCGGGCGGCACGATCGCCGGGGCTTTCAGGATCGCTTCGGCGACAGGCATGCCCTTGCGCCGCGGGTCGAGGTCGCTGGCGGTGTCGAGCTCGATCGCCCGCGCCTCCACGCCCTGCTTGGTGAACCACCGGGGCGCCCCGTTCGGCTCCCAGCGCACCGAGAGCACGTCGATCGTTCCGCCGAACCCGCGGAAGCGTTCGAACGGCGGGGCATTCGGGTCATCCGGGTCCGGCGGGTCGTAGGTGAACGCTCCCGGCGCATCGCCGGACTGGATCGAGCGCACGAACCCGCGCGGGTCGAGCTCGATCGAGTCGCGCCGGGTGATCACGAGGTCCGGGTGCAGCGCCTTCCTCGGGAAGTAGGAGGACTCGAACAGTTCCACGGTGACGCGGCAGCCGCCGTCGGGCAAGGGAACCCGCTCGCGGATGATCTCGGGCCGGGCGCAGACCTGCATGATCCCGAGAATCGGGATCTGACGCACGGCGTTGCTCGCGTCCGTCGTCCCCCCGGGGGGGCTGTTCTGCACCCCACCAACCCGCTGTGCGCCATGGAAAGGGATGCCCTGGGGATCAAGCCCGAAGACTTTTCCCTCGCCGATCGTGTACCAAGCACGGCTGGCAAAGTCGTAGGCCTGAATGATCCGGCGTCCGCTGAAACGCTCGCGGACGACAGTTTCGACAGATCCCCGAGAGCGCGCACGAGCGCACGCGGTGTCGAGTGCGTCATCGCAGAACGCATGTACAGGAAACACGAAAACTGCGGCGCAAATGAAGTAACGCCAAAGCGCGATACTGAGCACGGTTCGGGCCGAGGTCGTTTCCGCGCTGCGTCTTTCGCGGTTCACAGTTCGGGCTCGAAGCAGCGCCGGTAGCCGCCGCCTTTGGGCACTTGGATGAGATAGTTCACCGGATTCTCAGTTCCCAAGTCTTGTATCTCGTGGAAGCAGCAAATGCCCGGACTTCCATCAACAGAGCAACCCGACGGCACATAGTTCCACGGGGGCGTGGAGTTGCACCAGTAGACATGAGGCGTGTCCCAAGACCTGCAGGCCGGGATCTGCATCCACTCGTCATCCGGAATGACGAGGGCGTTGCTGGTCGAGTTGGCGTACCACGTTCCCATGCACGTGTTGGCACATGAAGTGCAACTCGTCAGCGACGGGACGTAGCAGGTGCCCTGCCCGATGCAACCCAGCACGACGAGCATCAGCATGGCGATCCGTCGATCCGGTGAAGCCGTATTCATGAACGCATCTCCTTGGTCTAACGATCCCTCCCCCGAACTCCGTTCCACGTCGAGAACACCGGGTTGCCCACCCGGTCCTGAACCTGATGGAACCCGCTCGGGAGGAACATCGGCCACGAGCCCAGCGTCGCGCTCCCGTCCGCGAACAGCACCGGCCCCTCCACGATCGTCGCGCAGCACCACGAGCACGGCCCCGACGCCGTTTCAATCTCCGAGTCGTACATGAGGCCCTTCGCGCTGGGCGACGCCACCATCGAATCGCGGATCGGCGACACCACCGACTCCGTGTCCGGCACCGTATGCCCCAGCGTCATCATCTCCGGCGCGTACGACATGCAGACCGAGATGACCGCGTCGGTCGGCCCCGTGCCGGGGGCGCCGATCCTGGTGACCGACGCAGGCGCATCGAGCACCCCGCCGCGCTGCATCGCCAGTGTCCAGGATGTGGAGTTGATCCACGGGTTGCGATCCGCGATCGGGTAGACGCCGTCGTACGTCGCGCAGTAGGAACCGATCAGCACGCCGTTCTGGCGGATCTGCGAAAGGCCCGAAACGCTCTCCGCCCGCTTCCTCGACCCGCTGAGCGCGGGGACGGCGATCGAGGCCAGTACTCCCACCACGCCCACGCACACCAGCAGTTCCGGGAGCGAGAAACCCCGGCGGGCGCGGCACCCGTCGCCGTTGACGCGCTGTGGGCTTGCATCCC
>JAFLCM010000432.1 GCA_017303565.1 Planctomycetota bacterium | reverse complement strand
GGGCGGGCGGTTCTGGAGGTGCCCGTCGCTGCGGATTCGCTCATCAACGTGAACTCGCCATCTGTGATCGTCGATCTGCCCCGCGCATGAGGCGTGGAACGTGATTGGTGCCGTCGGATCTCACAGATCAGCTGTGGGGGTCACGGCGAGGTGAGCCGATACACTTCGACCACCGGGTCTTCGGCGAGCAAGGCACGCCATCGCGTCAGGTAGGACTTCATCGTCAAGTCGTTCGCCACACGCTCCTGATCACGCACATATGTGGCCTCGTCCTCATATCGCACGACTTCGATGAACCGTTCAGCATCGCCGATGTCTTGAAGCAGACGAACCGTAATTCCACCCGGCGACTCGTAGTACGGAATCGCATTACGCAAGAACTCCAGAAACTCCGCGCGGCGTCCCGGCACGATCCGGCACCGCAAGTGGAGATCGATGCGACGAGAAACATCCATGGAGCACCTTCGGCTTCCTGTGAACATCGTGCCTGCCGAGCAGAAGTGCCGCGGGGCAGGACTTACGCTTTCCAAACTATAGAACGGCTGAGGCGATCGCTCCACTTTGAAGCAGGGTGGCGTGCATCGAGGATGCCATGCGCTCCGCCGGAATCACGAACGCATCCTGCCCCGCGCGAGGCACCACGCGGGCAACAGCCTGTGACCAGCGATTAAGAGCCTCTAACAGTATGGCCTTTCGAGCGTCCTGAAGCAGATGACGGCGCAGCCCCGCGGGAGGAAGGCCTGGTGGATGTCGGCGCGTCGTTCGTCGCGGACTCTGAGCCTTCGGAACTGGTGGAGCCATGCGATGGTGCGTTCAACCACCCAGCGCAGCCGCCCGAGGCTCGTGTCGTCGTTGCTGCCCCGGCGTGGCAGCAGCGGCTCGATGCCGCGGGTCCACAGCAGCATCTCGCGCAGGCGCGAGTGGTACGCCTTGTCGGCCCCGAGAGTCGATGGACGCACCCCGTGCCGACGCTCGAGATGGTCGAGCATGGCCAGCGTGTTCTCACGCTCGGCCGTGCCGCTGGCCTCGTCCACACGCACGCCCATCACCAGCCCGTGCCGGTTCTCGGTCAGCGCATGGCCCGAGTGGCACCTGAACGCGCCCACGCCGTCGCCCTTCCTGTACAGCTTCGCCTCAGGATCGGTCGTGCTGCGGTGTGTGGCGTTGCCGCGCCGCTCGCCATTGAAGTCCACCGACGGGTTGCGGCCGCCGCCGGCGTCGTCATCGCCGTCCTTCTTCGCGGCCTCACGCTCGATCTTCTTGAGGCTCTTGAGGCTGGCATGGCTCTGGATCAGCGAGCCGTCCACCGTGAAGTGCTCGTCGCTGGTGAGCCCCGCCTCGATCGCCTGCTTCACCACCGACTTGAAGAACTTGCGTGTGATGCCGGCCTCGGCCAGACGCTCGCGGTTGTGCGTGAAGACCGAATGGTCGAAGACCTCGGCGGAGGGCTGCATGGCGAGAAACCAGCGGAAGAGCAGGTCGGTCTTGAGCCGCCGACACAGCTCCCGCTCCGAGCGGATCGTGCACAGGCACTGCAGCAGGAGCGCCTTGAGCAGCGTCTCAGGCGGGATGCCCGGTCGGCCACGATCGCTGTACGCGGCCTTGAACGTGCGGAACATCTCCGCCAACGCGCGATCCACCATGCGTTTGATGGCCCGCAGCGGGTGCTCCGCCTCGATCAGGTCCTCGACGTTGAACGTGTGGTAAACTGCCGCCTGACGGTCCGGTGTGCCCTTCATCCCCAAGTGTTCGCACCAGCATCCACCCCGGTTGGGCCCTTGGGGTTCGTTCTTCAACAGCCTGATAACTACGAACTCGCGAACAACCTCAAGGCCCGTTTCGATCTCATCCAGAAAAAGGCCCGGGCGTTCCTCGCAAGGGAGCGTGACGTCGAACCCGAGCAGGTTCGGTGGGACCTCGGCATCCCGCACGACCTCCGGCAAACCTACGGAACCCGGATGGCGCGCGTCATCCCCATGCACGTGCTCAACGAGTACATGGGACACGCCAAAATCACGACCACGCAGGAGTACGACCTGGCGGCCGAGACGCCGGTTGCTGACCGTGCACGTGAGGCGCTGGAGGCGATGACACGCGAAGATGCCGGAGCCCCGAGTTCAGGACGCATGTCGGACGCATGTGGGCCGAAAGCGACCAAAACCACCTCCACCGTCCCTGCCTCAAAAAGCAGTAAGCCTCGGCTAAACCGAGGCTTACGCAAGCGAGGCGGACGGGACTCGAACCCGCAACCACCGGATCGACAGTCCGGTACTCTAACCAATTGAGCTACCGCCCCAAACACCGGGTCGCCCCGAACACGGGCCGATCCAGATCGTGGGTCCGCCGCGGGCTGGGCCTTTGGCGGGGAAGGGAGTGTAGCGGGGTCGCCGGGTGTGTCAAGGTTGGGGGCCGAGGTCGGTCTTGAGTCTTGGGTCTGGGCATGGGTCTGGGCTTGCGGCACCGGGGCGTGGCGCGGATTTGCATCCGGATGCCGGTTGGCAGGTAGGGGTTCATCCCCACCGCCCCGCGGTTGCGTTTTTGGTGGGCGGCGTGGATGGTGTTGGAGCCGACGCATCAGAAACCAGGGATCGGGCATCGGCTGCCGGATGGCACTGGGCACTGGGCACGGGTGTGAGATCGGAAGGGACTTCTTGGCTCGCGCGTCTGTTGAGTTCCACTCCTTCCACCCCGCTCGTTCGGCGAACGCCCCGCCCATCGCGAACGGTGACCATCACCGCCGCCGACCTCCCGCATCGCTGATCCGAGTGCCGAGCTTGTCCGAGTACGACCCAGCCTGACAGCCAGACCGCCCGTTCCCCAGTCCAGTGGATCTCCCTCCCTGCGACTCTGATCCCACATCCGCAACTCCAAATCCGACATCCGCAATCACAGTTCCCACCTTCCCCATCCGACCTTCCTCCCCCACCTCTGTGGAGCAGACGATGC
>JAFLCM010000431.1 GCA_017303565.1 Planctomycetota bacterium | reverse complement strand
GGGACCCCTTCGTGCGAGTCAACGACGACGCGCCCGCCACCAACGCGTTCCAGTGGTTCGTCACCATGAGCGTTGCGCCCAACGGACGCATCGACGTCATCTACAACGACACCCGCGAGGACGCCCCAAACAACCGGCTGACACGCACCTACTACACCTTCTCGATCGATCAGGGCGCCACCTTCGCCCCGTCGCAGCCGATCACCGCTCAGTGGAACCCGCTCGTCGGCTTCCCGCAGCAGAACAAGATCGGCGACTACTACGACATGGCCTCCGACAACGTCGGCGTGAGCGCCATCATCTCGACCACCATCAACGCCGAGCAGGACGTGTACTTCGTCCGTATCGGCGAGTTCGACTGCAACGCCAACGGCGTCGGCGACGCCACCGAGATCGCCCAGGGCACGGCCAAGGACTGCAACAACGACACCATCCCCGACGCCTGCACCGTCCGCTGCATCGCCGACATCAACGGCGATGGAACCGCCAACACCGCCGATCTGGCCGTGTTTCTCGGGCGTTTCGGCCAGGTCGTGCCGCTGTGCGACCCCGCCAACCTGAACACCGATACTGTCGTCAACACCGCGGATTTGGCCCTGTTCCTGGGCAACTTCGGCTGCCAGTCGTGACACCCCGGCTCGGCTTTCCCCCTCGAAGACCCTTCCTTCAGCCCGCGCTGCGTCGTAGCATGGAGCGTCCGGGCCTGAGGAGAACCGCCATGAAGCACCATGCCGTTTTCTGCACCCTGAGCCTCGCCCTGTTCGCGGGCAGCGCCGCCGCGCAGCCCGCGTTCCGCGCCGTGTTCGTCGGCAACAACGGCAACCTCGAAGGCTCCGTCACGACGTACCGCGTGAACGCGGACAACTCGCTGTCGTTTTCGTCGAAGTACGTCACCGGGTCCCGCCCGAGCACCACGGTGCCCGAGCCCGGCTCGAACGTCGCCGCCGTGGCCCTCCGCCCCGACGGACGCTTCCTCGCCGCCATCCACGCCACCGAGAACAACGTCACCGAGCGCATCACCATGCTCCGCGTGAACGCCGACGGCACGCTCTCCCCGCCCGCCGGCCCCGGCTCGGGTCTCTTCGCCACGCCCGACGCCCCCCTCGACGGCGAGTGGGTGGACAACCAGTTCCTCGCGGTGCTCCAGACCGCCGCGGGCAATCTGTTCATCTACCGCTACAACGAGGCGCTCAACACGCTCACGCTCGTGTCGTCGGCGCCCACCGGAGGTTTCACCTCCACGCTCGCCATCCACCCCTCGCGCCGATACGTCATCACCCGGGAGTCCACGGGACGCACCGTCCGCGCCTTCCCCGTTGATCCAGCGACCGGCGCGCTCGGCGCCCCCAGCGTCTCGGGCTTCGGTCAGTACTCGCTCGGCGTGGGCGTCTCGCCCGACGGCACCCGCGTCTTCGGCGGGGGCGGCATCTCCGGCAACGTGGTCACCGCCTTCAGCTTCAACGCGATCACCGGCGTGCTCACCCCCACCCCGGGCGCGCCGTTCGCTTCCCCCGGTTCGTCGCCCAAGCAGGTCGCGGTCTCCGGCGACAACCGCTTCGCCCTCGTCGCCCACGGAACCGACGCCACCGTCCGCGTCCTCGCCATCGATCAGGTCACCGGCGTGCTCACGGACACCGGCTTCAGCTTCGACGTCGGGTTCCAGGGCTCGCTCGGCGAGGTCGTCACCCAGGGCGCCCAGATGTTCGTGACCGACCGCGACACCATCAACGACGGCGTCCGCGGCACCCGATCCTTCACCGTCAACATCGACGGCTCCCTGACCCAGAACGGCACGATGGTCGATTCGACCGGCGTCTCGCCCTCGAGCATCCAGGCCTGGGCTCCGCCGCCGCCCCCCTGCGCCGCCGACATCAACAGCGACGGGCGTACCGACACCGCCGACCTGGTGCTGTTCCTGAGCGCCTTCGGGTCGAGCGTCCCGCCGGGCACGTCCGGAGATTTCGACTCCAGTGGCTTCGTCGACACCCTGGACCTGCTGGTGCTGCTCGGCGCGTTCGGGTGCGGGGCCTGAAGCCGGCCAACGAAAGAAGTTCGTGACAGTCGCCCGCGCGACACGACGCATGTGAACCGAGACCACGTCCCTCTGGTCGAGGCCGCTGCCGCCTTGCTCATCATGCCACTGCCGAACGCCACCCCAACTGACCCGCCGCATCGTGCGGAGATCACCGAACTGCTCTCGCGATTCGGCGCGGGCGACGCCACGGCGACAGACGACCTGTTCCCGTTGGTGTACCAGGAACTGCGCTCGATGGCCGCGCGTTTCCTTCAGGACGAATCGCGGGCCCACACGATGCAGGCCACCGCGCTGGTGCACGAGGCGTACCTGCGGATGCTCGGGCCCGAGAACCACGCGTGGGAGGGGCGGGCGCACTTCTTCGGAGCGGCGGCGAAGGCGATCCGGCGCATCCTCATCGACCACGCCCGCACCCGCGCCCGCCTGAAGCGCGGAGGCACCTTCAAGCGCGCCCCATTGACCGAAGCGCTCGCCGTCACCGCCGAGCCCGAGGTCGACCTCGTCGGTCTTGACGAGGTGCTCCAGCGCCTCGCGCGGATCGATCCGCAGAAAGCGCGGGTGGTTGAACTCCGCTTCTTCGGCGGTCTGAGCGTCGAGCAGACCGCGGAGGTGCTCGGCGTTTCCCCGAGCACCGTCGCCCGCGACTGGCAGTTTGCCCGCGTGTGGCTGGCCCGGGAACTCGAGACCGGGGACTGAACCCCGCCGCCCCGTGAGCGATGACCCAACCCATCCCGATCGACACGCCGCCGCGAGGGACCTGTTCCTGCGCGCGGAGGGCCTCTTCTTCGAGATCGCCCCGCTCGCGCGCGAAGCCAATGCGTTGCTCGATGCCAACCGCGAGATCGTCGAGCGCGCGCGCACCCATGTCGGCAACCTTGCGCACGCTCTGAAGACCCCGCTCTCCGTGGTCA
>JAFLCM010000430.1 GCA_017303565.1 Planctomycetota bacterium | reverse complement strand
TGGACCACGGGTCGCAGGACGACCCGCACCGGCTTGATCTCGAAATCGCCGGGGAGGAAGGGAACCAGGTCGAAGGCGAACGCGGTGCGCTCGCGTCCGCTGGCTGGTGTGGTCTTCGAGGGTGCCGCGCTGCTGGTCCAGCCCTCGGGGAGTGAGGGGGCGAGG
The DNA here is from genome assembly GCA_017303565.1 of Planctomycetota bacterium. Classification (GTDB taxonomy): domain Bacteria; phylum Planctomycetota; class Phycisphaerae; order Phycisphaerales; family UBA1924; genus JAFLCM01. The sequence goes on along the minus strand of JAFLCM010000430.1, from coordinate 2,782 downwards.
TCGACGGGGTCGGCGCGCCAGCCGGGCGGGGCCTCGATGGTGATCGTGAGCGTGAGTCGGTCCGCCGTGGTGACACGGTCCGTGCTGAGCGAGGCCGTCACGGTGGCGGGGAAAGGTGCTCGGGTCGTTGCGGCGACCTTGCCCGGGGCCGCGTCTTCGGCGAACGCCGGCGCAGAAACACCCGCTTGCAGCGAAAGAGCGAGCGCGAGCGAGCGGAGCGGGAGTCTCACCGGCGTCCCTCCCGGCGCTTGAACAGTTCGATCAGGCTGTACACGTACGGGCGGTCCGTGGCGACCTCCACGTGGTCGATGCCCATGCGGCGCAGGCGGGTCCGCAGGCGCTCCTGGCGGGCCAGCGCCTCGGCCTCGAAGCGCTTGCGCACGGCTGAACTGGAGGTGTCGAGCACGAAGCGGTGCCCCGTCTCGGCGTCCTCGAGTTCGACCAGCCCGGCGCGCGGCAGGGCGCGCTCGCGCGGGTCGTCGATGGAGCAGGCGATGACGTCGTGGCGGCGGGCCAACAGTTTCAGCGCGGTCTCGAAGGCGGAAGGGGTGTTCACGGTTTCCTTGGACGGCAACGCCGCGCCGGGGACGAGGAAGTCCGAGACCACGAAAACCACGGCACGCTTCTTCAGCACGCGTGAAAGGTGGGAGAGGGCCATGGGCAGGTCGGTGCCGCGGTGCCCGGGCGCAGGCTCGAAGCCCAGCACGTCCCGGACGATGCGGAGCACGTGGTGCGTGCCCTTGGCGGGTGGGATGTAGTGGTCCACCCGGTCGGTGAAGATCATCAGCCCGGCCTTGTCGTTGCTGCGGGTGGCGGCGAAGGCGAGAACGGCGCAGAGTTCCGCCGCCTGCTCGCTCTTGAGGCGCGACACGCTGCCGAAAAGGCCCGATGCGGACAGGTCGACGGCGAGAACGACGGTCAGTTCGCGCTCCTCGACGTAGCGCTTGACGTGTGGCGCGCCGGTGCGGGCGGTGACGTTCCAGTCGATCGTGCGCACGTCGTCGCCGGGCTGATAGAGGCGGACCTCGGCGAACTCCATGCCCCGGCCCTTGAAGGCGCTGGAATACTCGCCGGCGAAGACCTCGTTCACCGCGCGACCGGTGACGATCTCGATCTGCCGGACTTTCTTCATCAGGTCTTCGGTGAGCATGGCGGAAGGCAAGAGTCAAGAGGCAGAACGGGGAGGCGAATCGCGAGTGGCGAAGTGGCGAGTGGATCGGATTGAGAGGCGAAGCGGTCCCGCTCCTTCGCGACTTCACCATTCGCCGCTGGCGGTCTCGATGTCACGGCACCGGCACGCCGTCGAGGATCTTCTTGACCACGTCGTCGCTGGTCATGCCCTCGGCCTCGGCCTCGTAGCTGGCGACGACACGGTGGCGGAGCACGTCCATGGCGATGGTCTTGACGTCCTGCGGGGTGACGTAGCCGCGGCCCTCCAGGAAGGCGCGGGCCTTGCTCGCGAGTGTCAGAGCGATGGTCGCTCGCGGCGAGGCGCCGAACTCGATCAGCCGCTTGGCGTCGATGAGGTACTCCTCCGGGCGGCGGCTGGCCTGCACGAGGTCGACGATGTAGTCCTTCACCTTGTCGTCGACGTAAATCTGATCGACGACGCGCCGGGCGTCGAGGATGTCGGCGGTGTCGATCGACGCGGCCACATCGGGGCGCTTGGCGGTGGTCGCCATGCGGTCGAGCACCTTGCGCTCTTCGGCCTTGCTGGGGTAGCCGACCTTCAGTTTCAGCATGAAGCGGTCCACCTGCGCCTCCGGCAGCGGGTAGGTGCCCTCCTGCTCGATGGGGTTCTGGGTGGCGAGCACGAGGAACGGCTCGTCGAGCGGGTAGGTGGTGTCGCCGATGGTGACTTGGCGCTCCTGCATGGCCTCCAGCAGCGCCGACTGCACCTTGGCGGGGGCGCGGTTGATCTCGTCGGCGAGGACGATGTTCGCGAAGATCGGGCCCTTGCGGGGGGTGAACACGCCGTCGCGCGGGTTGTAGATGAGCGTCCCGATCAGGTCGGCGGGCAGGAGGTCTGGGGTGAACTGGATGCGCTGGAACTTCGCGTGCAGGCTCTTGGCCAGCGTGCTGACCGTCAGGGTCTTGGCCAGCCCCGGCACGCCCTCCAGCAGCACGTGCCCGTTGCACAACAGGCCGATCACCAGCCCCTCGATCATGGCCCGCTGCCCGACCACCACTTGCTCCACCGCGGAGGTGATCGAGTTCACCACCCGGGACTTGTCCTTGACGAGGCTGGCGATGGCTTGGACGTCGGTCATGGCGGTCTCTGTGTTTGGATGAAGGTCGGGGGGAGCGAATGTGGGACGCGGAACATACCCGTGAGACGCGTCTCGGCTGCCGCGGCGATTCATGGGACGCGCCGGGCCACGCCGTCCGTCATTCGCGGATGACGCGGCGGCGTTCGACGGCTTATCGGACGGCGTAGAGTCCGACCCAGCCCGCAACCCTCTTCGGAGCACTGACATGAGCGACCCTTGCGTTGAGTCCGCGTCGATTGACCGCCGCACCGCCATCGGGGCCTTCGGGGCGCTGGGGCTTGGGGTGCTGGCGGCGGGTGCTTCCGGGCGCGAGGAGCCCAAGCCGGGGGCGGGGGTCGGGGCGAGAACCGGCTGGACGCTCGCCGGCTTCGACGCGGCCAAGGGCGAGTTCGTGCTGCCCAAGCTCCCCTACGAGTACAACGCGCTGGAGCCGCATATCGACGCCCAGACGATGGAGGTCCACCACTCCAAGCACCACCAGGCGTACGTGAACGGGCTGAACAAGGCGGCGG
>JAFLCM010000043.1 GCA_017303565.1 Planctomycetota bacterium | reverse complement strand
GCGTTTGAGCCTGCAAAACGAGGCAAAAAATAAAACGGGCTACCAAGCGGAGCCCGTTCTACGCCGTGCGGTGGAGATGGGAAGTGGACGGCCCTCGTTGCCGGCGCACGGCGCGAAGCCAGCGTCGAGGGGAATGCCGTCAGTTTCCACTGTCATGCCGAGGGCACCCCGGGCAGACCGGGGCACCAACGGTTGACTTCAAAGGGGGAAGATCGGATCAGCGGCGGCGACGGGTCGCGACGAGACCGGCCACGCCCAGCAGCGACGCGGCGCCGGGGGCGGGGATGATGTCGAAGCGGGAGACCATGCCGACGCTGTCATCAGCGGTGAGGCTGAAGGTGTTGACGATGCCGATGGTGCTCGCCACGGCGGGGCCGCTGCCGAACGCGTAGTTGACGGCGGGGATGTCGGCGGTGAGGCCGCCGAAGGGCTCGGAGATGAACGAGCCGGCCGCGTACAGCGACTGGAGCGGCGAGCCGTCCACGAGCGCGGTGTAGAACGCGCCGGGGGTGGCGGTGAGCAGGGCGCCGTCGAAGGTCAGCGAGTTATCGCCGATCGAGCCGGAGATGCCGCCCTGGTAGTTGCTAGGGGCCGCCACCGGAGTGACGGCCAGAGTCAGCGAGGTCGAATACAGACCAAGCGCCCCGCTGGTATTCGTGAGGTTGAAGTTGACCGTGGCGAAGGGGTCTTCCTTCAGGGTGAGCTGGAAGTCGAGGGAGACGCTCGCAGAGGCGTAGCTGCCCTGCACGAGCCAAGCGCCGCCCGACTGGGGGATCGCGCTCCAGGTACCGGGGTTGGCAGCGGTGCTGTAAACCGCGGAGCCGCCCTCGGTCAGAACGAAGTCGAAGACGGGAACGGCAGAAGCCGACCCGGCGATGACGGCCAGAGCGGCAGAAGCGATGAACGCAGAAGTACGACGCATGGGGTCTCTCCCTCGACTGGACGTGTCGTGAGGATTGCCGCTGGCTCCTACACCAACGGTTCCTGCGCTTCCCGGAGGAAGCGGCCTGAGCTGCCCTTTTGGTCCCCGGGCAGGCCAGACCTTCGGAGTATGAACCAGAATCCGCGGCGAGCAAGCGACAATTGGGACCTCGGAGACGGAAATACCCTAACACACTAAAAACGAACCCGAAAACTTCGTCGAATCCAAAAATGAAGCCCACCGATAAATCCTTGCTAGGCAAAGACTTACCGGCGGGGCGCTTGGTCAAGAGACTTGGGCCAGAGCGTTCGGGTCGGGCGTCAGAAAAAACTTTCAGCCCGAGCGACTCTCTGCTTCAACACACGGTCCGACCGGGCGGACGGCCCGGGAAGAACCGGCTTAGCGGCGGCGGCGGAGGCCCACCAGACCCGCGATGCCCGCAACGGCGGCGGCGCCGGGGGTCGGGGTGATGATGAACGTGCTGCTGCTGGTCACGGAGTCCTCAGCCGAGAGGATGAAGGAGTTCCGGATGCCGATCTGGAGGCCCGCGGCGGGGCCGGCCAAGAAGGCGGGGACGCCGAAGTTGGTGGTGCTGATGCTGTTGGTGCCGCCGCCGGGAGCCGACGCCGAGAAGGGGTCGTTCCGGAGGGTCTGGACGGTGGCGCCGTCGATCAGGGCCTCGTAGAGCGAGCCGCCGGCGAGGGCGGAGACGGTGGCGCCGTTCTGGCTGGCGGAGTTATCGATCACGGAGCCCGAGTGCGAGCCGCGCATCCCGGTGGCCGGGAAGGGGATCACGATGGGCAGGGTCGCGGTGACCGAGAAGGGGTTCGCAACGGGGAACGAGTTGGTGATCGTGAAGTTCGACGACACCGACGCGATGGGGAAGCCGCGAGAGCCCGAGGGGTCGCGGGTGTCGATCACGAGCTCGTAAGCCGCGGTGATCGAGCCTTCCGAGGTGGCGAAGCAGGTCGACTGGCCGGAGATGTGGAAGACACCGTTGTCGTCCGTCCAGGTCTGCCAGTCCGTGGGGTACTGGCTCATGACCCAGGTCTGTCCGCCGAAGTCGATCTGCAGATCGAGGTTGCTGGTGTAACCCGCCTGGGCCGAGCCGGCCGCGGCAGCGAGAACACTGGCGACGATGAGTTGACGCATATCCCTACTCCTCATGCTGAACGCTCATTCCGCGCGGACGCCGGGACCGTGGCGTGACGCGAGGGCAGAGCCCAAACCAAGCACGGAAGCTGGGGGGGAGAGACGTGTTCTTCCCCAACTTCCCTCCATTGGTATGGAGCATAACCCGGATTTTGGGGAGTGCAAGGAGATCGCGCCCAGATTTCTTCATGGAAGAAATCCGTTACCGCGCAGGAATCCGACCAAGCTGCGGATTCCACTTCCTTGTCTCCACCCGTAGTCTACGACAAAACCAGCGGAAGCCGAAGAAAAAACCGCTTGACAGGGACAAAAACGTGGTTCCGAAGGCGGTGGAACCGCGTTCCCGTGGTGAAAAAGGCGGTTCCGGACCGGTCGTCCGCGACCGAGAAAGCCCATGATGCCCCCCACTTCCGAAGCCAACGTGCCATCCGCCCTGCCCGCCAGCCGATCGCTCGGGCCGTTCGGCACCACCATCTTCGCCGAGATTTCTCGTTTGGCGGTGCAGCACGGGGCGGTGAACCTGGCGCAGGGGTTCCCGGATTTTGATGGGCCCGAGCACGTGAAAGCCGCGGCGATCGAGGCGATCCGGGCGGGGCACGGGCAGTACGCGCGGATGCTGGGGCTTCCGGCGCTGAACGCGGAGGTCTCGCGGTGTTTCCGCGAGCGGGCGGGGATCGACGCCGACCCTGACGCCTGCGTGACGGTGACGAGCGGTTGCACGGAGGCGATCGCGGCGACGATGCTGGGGCTGCTGAATCCCGGTGACGAGGTGATCCTGTTCGAGCCGTACTACGACTCCTACCGGGCGTGCGTGGCGATGGCGGGGGCGACGGCGCGGTTCGTGACGCTACGGGGCCCGGATTTCACGTACGACCCTGCGGAGTTGGAGCGGGCGGTGACGGAGCGGACGCGGCTGATCGTGGTGAACTCGCCTCACAATCCAACCGGTCGGGTGTGGACGCGGGCGGAACTGGAGGGGGTGGCGTCGGTGTGCCGTCGTCAAGGGCTGGTAGCGGTGAGCGACGAGGTGTACGAGCACCTCGTGTACGAGGGAGCGCACATCCCCTTCGCCTCGCTGGAGGGCATGTGGGAGCGGACGGTGACGCTGAACAGCCTGGGGAAGGCGTTCAGTCTGACTGGGTGGAAGATCGGTTGGTCGGTGGCGCCGGCGGGTTTGACGAAGTCGATCCGGGCGGCGCACCAGTTTTTGACGTTCGCGGTGAGCACGCCGATGCAGCACGCGGCGGTGACGGCGCTGCGGTCGCCGGCGTCGTTCTACGAGGCGACGCGGGACGAGTTCCGGGCGCGGCGGGCGGCGCTTTGCGCGATCCTGGAGCGTGAGGGGTACCGATTCCGCGTGCCAGAGGGGGGGTACTTCGTGTACGCGGACCACTCGGCGGTGTCGTCGCGGCTGGGGCTGGCGGACGACGTGGCGCTGGTGAAGCACCTGATTGAGCAGGTGGGGGTGGCGGCGATCCCGCCGAGCGTGTTCTACGAGAACAAGGCGGAGGGGCGTGGGCTGATCCGCTGGGCGTTCTGCAAGAAGTTGGAGACGATCGAGGAGGCGGGGCGGCGGCTGGCGGCGGCGCGGGGGCGTTGACTCCCGGGGTTCGGGTGAACTGCAGCCGAAGCGGGCCTTTGGGGGGTGCGGAGCGCGGTCGGCAGTTGATGAGGGATGTTCGCTCCCGTCGGCACGGGTCGGAGACCCGTGCCACCGAAGGCCCGTGACCCGCGCGGGGAAACTCGACGCGCGGCGATCGGAGCGCCGATCTGGGGAAGATGTCTACGATCGCGCCGAGCGTGCCTGAAACCATGGGCCAGACCAGCGTCTCCAACCCCGCGTCGCGCACCTTCGACGTGAAGGGCAAGCATGTCTACCTGATCGGGATCGGCGGGTCGGGCATGTCGGGGCTGGCGCGGCTGCTGCGAACGCGCGGGGCGGTGGTGAGCGGCTCGGACCGGGAGGAGTCCGATCTGACGCGGGAGCTGACGGCGCAGGGGGTGAAGGTTTCGTACAACCAGACGAAGCCGGGGCTGCCCGAGGCGTGCGACCTGGTGGTGGCGTCCGCGGCGGTGCGCCCGGACCACCCGGAGATGATGGCGGCGACGGCGCGGGGGCTGGCTGTGCTTTCGTACGCCGAGGCACTCGGGCGGTGCATGCTTGGGCGGACGGGCGTGGGGGTCGCGGGCACGCACGGCAAGAGCAGCACGACGGCGATGCTGGGATACGCGCTGACGCAGGCGGGGCTGGACCCGAGCGTGATTGTGGGCGCGACGTGCGCTCAACTGGGCGAACCGGCGGGTGTAACCGGCGGGGGCGGGGCGTCGTTCGGCGTCCCCGGGGGGGCACGGGGCAACGTCGGCTTCAGGCTGGGTTCGGAGGCGATCCCATCGGGGCCGCGGGCGGGTCAGCCGGGGGTGCTGGTGGCGGAATCGTGCGAGTTCAACCGCTCGTTCCACAGCCTGTTCCCGTCGATGGGGCTGATCCTGAACGTGGAGGCGGACCACTTGGACGTGTACGGGTCCTTGGACGCGGTGGTGCAGGCGTTCCGGGACTTCGCGCGGTTGATCCCCCCCGCCGCCGAGGGCGGGTGGCTGCTGATCGGGCACGACGGGGCGCATCGGCGCGAGGTGACGGCGGGGGCGGCGTGCGAGGTGGAGACGATCGGGTTCGCGCCCGAGGCGGACTGGAACGTGTCGTTCGATCAGCCGTCGCGGACGGCGACGCTGCGTCACCGGGGAAAGGTGATGGCGTCCTGGGGGCTGCGGGTGCCGGGGCAGCACATGGCGTACAACAGCGCGGCGGCGGTGGCGGCGGCGATCCGGCTGGGGGCCGAGCCCGCCAAGGCGGCGGCGGCGCTGGCGAACTTCCGCGGGGTGGACCGTCGGATGCAACTGCTGGGGGAGAAGAACCCGGGCGGGGTGGCGCGTTCGGGGGTTCGGGTCTACGACGACTACGGGCACCACCCGACCGAGATCGACGCGACGCTGCGGGCGCTGCGGGAGTTCGAGCGGCCCGAGGACCGCGGCGGGCGGCTGATCTGCGTGTTCCAGCCTCACCAGCACTCGCGGACGCGGTTCCTGCTGGAGGAGTTCGCCCAGAGTTTCTCGAAGGCCGACGTGGTGATCGTGCCGCACATCTACTTTGTGCGGGACAGCGAGATCGAGAGGAACCGGGTGAGCAGCGCCGACCTGGTCGACCGGCTTCGCCAGCGGGGCATTCAGGCGATGCACCTGTACCCGTTCGAGGCGATCGTGGAGCAGCTCCAGAACCTGTGCCGCCCGGGGGACCTGTTGGTGGTCATGGGGGCGGGCCCGGTGTGGCAGATCGCCAAGGGTTACCTGGAGGCGGGGGCGGGGTTCGGCAAGTAGGCCCGGCTGCGAGCGCGCGGGGTTGAGGTGTGAATCAGGGTCGCTCGCCTCGGGCGAGCGTCGAGGCGCGATCGGGCGGTTTGCCCCGCCCGGCGGCTGAGCGGTACCTTTCCGCCCGCGCGGCGGCACCGTGGGGTGACGGGCGCGGATCGAACCGCGGCAGCGCTGATGTTCGATATTTGTTTGGTGCCTGGCGACCGGACCTTCCTGACCTTCACGAAACGACCATGACCAGCACGCTGAGCGAACCGGAACAGAAGAAGCAGGCCAAGCCCGAATCGGCCTCGGACTCGATGATCCGGGCCGAGGGGCTGACGCGGATGTACGGCGACTTTTACGCCGTGCGCGACGTGACGTTCTCGATCCCCAAGGGCCAGTTGGTGGCGTTCCTGGGGCCGAACGGGGCGGGCAAGAGCACGACGATGAAGCTGCTGACGGGTTCGATGGCGCCGTCGAGCGGGCGGGCGCTGATCGCGGGGATCGACGTGGCGCAGGACCGAATGGGGGTGGCGCGGCGGGTGGGGTACCTGCCGGAGAACGGGCCGTTGTACCCGGAGATGACGCCGCTGGGGATCCTGAAGTTCTACGGGGAGGCGCGGGGGCTGACGGGGTCGCGGCTGAAGCAGCGGATCGACTTCGTGGTCGGGGAGTGCCGTCTTGGCGAGGTGATCGGCAAGCCGACGGGGAAGCTGTCGAAGGGCTATCGCCAGCGGGTGGGGATGGCGCAGGCGCTTCTGCACGACCCGGACGTGTTGATCATGGACGAGCCGACGGCGGGGCTGGACCCGAACCAGGTGGAGCACGTGCGCGACCTCCTGCGTGGTCTGTCGAAGACCAAGACGATCCTGCTGAGCACGCACATCCTGCGGGAGGTGCAGGCGATGGCGTCGCGGGTGATCATGGTCTCGCAGGGTCGGCTGGTGCACGACGGCCCGGTGTCGAGCCTGGGCGGCGACGAAGCGGCGATGGAGAAGCGCTTCCAGCAGTTGACGGGAGCGAAGAAGTAGGCGCGGGGTCCGCGTTCGTTCCGCGCGGCGGGGATTCCGGCGCCTTCCGGGTCATCGACCTTTCACGACAAGCACTTTGAGCACGAACTCCACTATGCAATCGCACATCATCCGAGCCATCGTGAAGCGGGAACTCTCGTCGTACTTCAGCAGCCCGACGGGGTACGTGTTCATCACGATCTTCGTGTTCCTGTCGGCGGTGGCGGCGTTCTGGTTGCCGGGGTTCTTCGACCGGAACCTCGCGACGCTGGACCAGTTGAACACGTGGTTCCCGGTGCTGCTCTTGTTCATCGTGCCGGCGGTGGCGATGGGCTCTTGGGCGGAGGAGCGGAAGACGGGCACGGATGAGCTTCTGCTGACGCTGCCGGCGCGGGACCGGGAACTGGTCCTGGGCAAGTACCTGGCGTGCCTGTCGATCTACAGCGTGAGCCTGGTGTTCTCGCTGAGCCATCTGGCGGTGCTGTGGTACCTCGGGCGTCCGGACCTGGGGGTGGTGGCGTCGACGTACCTGGGGTACTTCCTGGCGGGCGCGGCGCTGATCGCGGTCGGGCTGGTGGGCTCGGCGGTGACGGGGAACCTGACGCTGGCGTTCATCGTGTCGGCGCTGCTGTGCGGGCTGGTGGTGTCCTTGGGCGGGCTGGCGGGGCTGATGCCGGGGACGGTGTGGGAGCGGGCGGCGACGGCGCTGTCGTTCCGGGAGCGGTTCGAGGACTTCGGTCGGGGCGTGGTGAGCCTGGAGAACATCGGGTACTTCGTGGGCATCGCGGCGATCGGGCTGTGGGCCAACACGTTCATCGTGAACCGTCGTCACTGGGCGGGTTCGACCTCCGGGGGGACCCGGACGGGTCTGGCGTTCGTGCGCGGGGCGGCGTTCATCGTGATCGCGGGGGCGGGGGTGGTGCTGCTCTCGCGGCTGGGTGCCCGGGCGGACGCGACGCAGGAGCGGCTGTGGTCGCTGTCTCCGGAGACGAAGAAGCAGGTGATGGCGCTGAGCGCTGATCGCCCGGTACTGGTGACCGCGTACGTGTCGAACGACGTGCCGGTGGGCTTCGTGCAGACGCGGGACACGCTTTTGGGGCTGCTGCGGGAAATGCAAGCGACCAGCGGCGGGCGGGTGGTGACGCGGGTGGTGGAGGCCGAGGCGTTCACGGACGCGGCGCGGGAGGCGCAGCGGACGTTCGGGATCACGCCGCAGCAGGTGCCGCCCGCGCCGGAGGACCCGGAGCCGCGGGTGCGCGAGGTGTTCATGGGGGTGGCGTTCACGTGCGGGCCCGAGCAGTTCGTGATCCCGTTCATGAACAAGGGGCTGCCGGTGGAGTACGAGCTGGCGCGGTCGATCAACCGGGTGAGCCTTGCGGGGCGGAAGAAGGTCGGGGTCCTGGAGACCGAGGCGCAGCTGTTCGGGGAGTTCAACTACCAGACGTTCACGCCGGGGCGTGACTGGCCGATCGTCGAGGAGTTGCGGAAGCAGTACGAGGTGACGCGGGTCAGCAAGGGCCAGCCGGTGCCGGCGGAGGTGGACCTCCTGGTGGTGGCGCAGGCGAGCACGCTGGCGAACGAGGAACTGACGCACATGGTGGACTATGTGAAGGCGGGTCGGGCGGCGCTGATCTTCGAGGACCCCTTGGCGCTGGTGAACCCGGCGCTGTCGACGGGGGAGCCGCGGGGGAGCATGAACGCGTTCCAGCGGCAGCCGAACCAGGCGCCCAAGGCGGACCTGACGCCCTTGTACGCGGCGCTGGGGATCAGCAGCCCGAAGGACAAGATCGTGTGGGACTCGTACAACCCGCGGCCGCAGTTCGCGGACATCCCTCGGGAGTTCGTGTTCGTGGGCAAGGGCAGCGGGACGCCCGACGCTTTCGGTTCGACCGACCCGATCACGAGCGGGCTGCAGGAAGTGGCGTTGATGTGCACGGGGGTGGTGGAGCAGGCCGCGCAGGCGCCGGCGGGTCTGGTGTTCACGCCTCTCTTGAAGTCAAGCCCGGTCACGGGGCTGGTGGACTATTCGCAGATGCTGCAGCGGACGCCGTTCGGGGTGGCGGGGCTGAACCCGACGCGCCGCCCGATGAAGAGCGCGGGGCAGCATGTCTTGGCGGCGCGCATCAGCGCCCCGGCGGGCACGGGCGAGGGGGCCTCGAAGGGCCTGAACGCGGTGTTCGTCGCTGACCTTGACTGCGTGAGCGACCTGTTCTTCAACCTGCGGGCGCAGGGGGCGGCGGACCTGCAGTTTGACAACGTGACGTTCGTCCTGAACGCGGTGGACACGCTCGCCGGCGACCAGTCGCTGCTGGAACTCCGCAAGCGCCGCCCGGTGCACCGGACGCTGGAGCGGCTGGACCTGGCCCGCGCCGACCAGCAGAAGTCGCAGTTGGCGGCGATCAACGCGGCCAACGACAAGGCGGACTCGGAACTCGAGAAGGCCAAGGCCAACCTGCAGACCAAGGTGGACGAGATCAACAAGCGCACGGACATGGACGAGTCCACGAAGCGGATCATGTCCGAGAGCGTCCGCGAGGCGGAGCAGCGCCGTCTGGACGTACAGACGGCCGCCATCAATGACGCGAAGCAGGCCGAGATCCTCGAGGCGCGGATGAAGGCCAAGGAGGAGATCGACCGGACGCAGATGAGCATCCGGGCGGCGGCGGTGGCGCTGCCGCCGATCCCCGCGCTCTTGCTGGCGGGCGTGGTTCTGGCGAACCGGCGTCGGATGGAGAGCGCTGGGGTGGCGAAGGAGCGGCTGCGCTGATCCGCCGGGCGATTGAACTGGGCATCACCTGAATCTGGGAACGAGCGATGAGCATGAATGACTTTGCGAAGACCGCCGCCGCCCTCGTGATCGCCGCCGGGCTTGCCGGGGCGGCGTACATGTCGGCGCCGAAGCCCGTGACCGACGCGGCGTTCAGCGACCAGGGCGAGATGTTCTTCCCCGCCTTCACCGATCCCCTCGCGGCCAAGAGCCTCGAGGTGCTGTCGTACGACGACGCGACGGCGACGCTGACGCCCTTCAAGGTGCAGTTCGACGGGGCGCGGTGGGTGATCCCGTCGCACCACAACTACCCGGCGGACGCGCAGGCGAACATGTCGAGCGCGGCGTCGGCGTTCATCGGGCTGAAGAAGGACGCGGTGCGGACCGACAAGGCGTCCGACCACCAGGTGCTGGGCGTGCTGGCGCCCGACGATGACAAGGCGCCGCTGTCGGGGCGCGGGACGCGGGTGACGCTGCGGAACGCCGCGGGCGAAACGCTGGCGGACCTGATCATCGGCAAGGCGGTCGAGGGCGGGTCGGTGGGCGGGCAGGTGTACGCCCGGGTGCCGGGGAAGAACCGCGTGTACGCGGTGAACTTCACCAAGGCGATCACGTCGAAGTTCAGCGATTGGGTGCAGACGGACGTCCTGAAGATCGGCGGGGCGAACGTGGTGGGGTTCGAGGTTGACCGCTACCAGATCGACGAGCAGGCGGGCACGAAGGTGACGACCGAGACGGTGTCGATCCGCAAGGCGGAGGAGACGACGCCGCCCGCGCCGGCCAGCCCGGATGCGCCCGCGCCGACGCCGCCGCGGTGGACGTTCACGGCCCAGCCGGGCGGGGGCCCGAAACCGGGCGAGACGCCCAATGAGGCTCCGATCGACAACGCGGTCGGGGCGCTGCGGACCATGAAGATCCTGGGCGTGCGTCCCAAGCCGGAGAAGGTGGTCAAGTACTTTGAATCCGGCGGCCCGGGCGGCGGGGTCAAACTGAACTCGCTCGACCTGATGGGGATGGTGAGCAAGGGCTTCTTCGCCACGCAAGACAACAAGTTCCTCGCCAACGAGGGCGAGGTGGGCGTCACCTGCGACGACGGCGTGGTGTACCGGATGTACTTCGGCGAACTGCTGGTCGCTTCGGGCGAGGCGCTGAGCGCTGGGTCCGACAGCGTGGGCGCGCCCGGCGCGGACGCGACGAAGGAGGGCTCCACGAAGGAAGACCCGAAGGGCACCGAGGCGCGGTACAT
>JAFLCM010000429.1 GCA_017303565.1 Planctomycetota bacterium | reverse complement strand
GGGCGGGGCCGGTGCAGCCGGTGATCGACCGCCGGCGGGCCAAGGGGGTGGTGATCCGATCGGTGCGGGCGATCCGCCCTTCGCTGGAGGACCTGTTCATGCAGGCGGTGACGGACCCGAACACGGGCGAGGTGCTGAAGCCGGGAGCCGGTGACGGCCCGTCGATACCCGCCGCGAAGAACGGGGGTGGACGGTGAGGCAGACCTGGGCGATCCTGTTTGATGCGTACCGCGAACTGAACGCGAAGAAACTGTTCTGGATCACGCTGGCGCTCTCGGGGCTGGTGGTGGTGGCGTTCGCGATGGTGTCGCTGACGCCAAAGGGGATCAAGGTGATCGTGTGGGAGTTCCCGTCTCCCCTGAACCTGAGCATCCTGAGCAACGCGACCTTCTACAAGCTGATGTTCCAGAACCTGGGGATCAAGTTCTGGCTGACATGGGCGGCGACGATCCTGGGGCTGGTGGCGACGTGCTCGATGATCCCGGACTTCACCGCGGGCGGGGCGGTGGAACTGACGCTGTCGAAACCGATCGGGCGGGCGCGGCTGTTTCTGACGAAGTACCTGGCGGGGCTCTTGTTCATGTTCCTGCAGGTGACGGTGTTCAGCGTGGCGGCGCTGCTGGTGATCGGGGTCCGGGGGCGGGAGTGGGTGCCGTCGGTGCTGCTGGCGGTGCCGATCGTGACGCTGACGTACTCGTACCTGTTCTGCGTGTGCGCGGTGGTGGGTCTGCTGACGCGGTCGACGATTTTCTCGTTGATCGCGACGCTGATCGTGTGGCTGGGGGTGTTCGCGGTGCACACGGTGGAGTCGGGGGTGATGCTGCAGCTGCGGGTGGCGGCGGAGACGAACGTGGAGCGGACGAAGGAGCGGCTGGCGCGGCTGGATGCCGGGGAGAAGGTGAGCGTCGAGGCGGAGCCGAACGCCGGGCCCAAGGTCGGGGGACCGGGCGGGCTGATGGGGTCGATCGTCAGCGCCATCAAGCCCAAGCCGACGGCGACGCGCGAGCAGCTCGAAGAAAAGCTCCGCGAACACGAGGCGGACCTCGACAAGTGGACCAAGTGGCATCGGGGGCTGTTCGCGCTGAAGACCGTGCTCCCCAAGACGACAGAGACCACCGACCTCCTGGAGCGGAGCATTTTCAAGAAGGGGGAGATGGACCTGTTCAACGACGATCAGGTGGACCGGGCGGAGCGCTCTCAGCGGCAGATGCGCGAGCAGTTCGGCAACGGCGACGACGGCGAGGCGCGGATGGGCGATGTCCGCCTGGCGCGGGAGATCGACAAGCGTCTCAAGGAGAGGTCGGTGTGGTGGGTGGTAGGGACGTCGATACTGTTCCAGGGCGCGGTGCTGGGGTTCGGGTGCTGGTGGTTCGGGCGGCGGGATTTCTGAGGTCGGCGCGGAGCGGAAAAGAAAACCGCCCGGCTTCGGTCGCCGGGCGGTGCGGTGATCACGCGGGTTGCGGCCTCAGCGGGTGGGCTTGGGCTCGTCCTTGTTCTCGATCTTGGGCTGCTCGGGCAGCGGCTGGTCGGTGAGGGGGTCGCGGAGGGGGAGGTGGTTGACCTCGCCGCCGAAGAACTCCTTCATGGTGGCGCGGCCGTTGAGGTCGCCCTTGGCGATCGCTTCCCACTTGCCGACGACGAAGATGGCCATCTTGGTGGGATCGACGTACTTTTGGGCGACGCGCTGGATGTCCTGCTTGGTGAGGGCCTTGATGCGGTCGCGGTAGGTCTGCCAGTGGTCGGCGGGGCGCTTGGACCACTCGTCGTTGATGAACAGGCCGACGGTGCCGGCCTTGGACTCGAAGTTCCGCGGGAAGGTCTCGATGGCGGCGTTCTTGGCGACCTCGAGTTCCTCGTCGGAGATCATGTCGGAGCGGATCTTTTTGAACTCCTCGAAGATGATCTTGGTGGCGAGGGCGCAGGTCTCGTTCTTGCTCTGGAAGAAGGCCTGGAACTGGCCGGGGTAGTAGACGCGGTTGCCGAAGGCGCTGCCTGCGGAGTAGGCGAGGCCCTCCTCGGTGCGGACGCGGTTCATGATGCGGCTGGTGAAGCCGGAGCCGCCCAGCACGTCGTTCATGATCTCGACGGCGACGGCGTCGGGGTCGTCGCGCTTGATGCCGCGGGACATGATCTGGAACTTGCCCTGCGGGATGTCCTTCTCGATGTGGTAGACGCCGGGCTTGAGCTCGTTGGCGGGCGCCGGGGGGTCGGACACGGGCTCGCCCTTGGCCCAGCCCTCCATCGCCTTCTCGAGGCGGGCGAGCATCGAGGACTCTTCGAAGTCGCCGGTGACGCCGATGATGAGGTTGCCGGGGTGGAAGATCCGCTTGTGCCAGGCCTTCATGTCTTCGACGCTGATGGCGTCGAGATCGGCCTTGGTCATGACGCGGCCCTCGAAGTGGTCGCGGCCCCAGAGCAGTGCGGCGGACTCGCGGGCGGCGATGGTCCCGGCGTCGTCGTTGCGCTGCTTCATGTTCTCGAGCACTTCCTTGCGGTAGAGCTCGGTGCGGTCGTCCTGGAAGCGCGGGGACTTCAGGACGTCCATGAACATCGCGAACGACTGGTCGAGGTTGGAGGTGAGGCTGTTGAGGGTGGCGCTGCCCGCGGAGGTGGAGCAGTTGGCGGCGAGGAAATCGAACTCCTCGTCCAGGGCGGCGGCGTCCAGCGAGCCGGCCCCGCCGCGGCGCATCATCGAGCCGGTCATGGCGGCGACGCCGTGCTTGCCCTCGGGCTCGAGCCAGTTGCCGGCGCGGAAGGTGAAGGTGATGGTGACGAGGGGGACCTCTTTCGAGGCGGCGAGGTAGACGGGCACGCCGTTCGAGAGCACGCGCCGGAAGTCCTGGGGCTTGGGCGGGTTGAAGTCGAGGGGCTTGAAGGTGATCTGCTCGGGTCGGGCGGGCAGGTCGGCGAGGGCGGCCGGCGTGAGGGCCGCGGCGGCGAGGGCGAGCGC
>JAFLCM010000428.1 GCA_017303565.1 Planctomycetota bacterium | reverse complement strand
AAGGTGTTCGGGTACTACATCGAGTTGCCGGCGGCGCAGGCGCGGCGGGCGCCGGCGGTGTTCTCGCGGCGGCAGACGCTGAAGAACGCGGAGCGGTTCATCACGCCGGAACTGAAGGCGTACGAGGACAAGGTGCTGGGGGCCTCGGACCGGATGGTGCAGCGCGAGGGGGAGATGTTCTTCGCGCTGTGCACGCTGCTGAGCGGGGTGGCGAAGGAGGCGGGGGCGTTCGCGGAGGTGTGCGCGGAGGTGGATCTGTCGCTGGCGCTGGCGGACAAGGCGTCGCAGCGCGGGTGGGTGCGGCCCGAGATGGTGGAGGAGCCGGTCCTGGAGGTTTCGCAGGGTCGGCACCCGGTGCTCGAAGCGATTCTGGGGGACGGATTCGTGCCCAATGACCTGACGCTGGGCTTGGCGCGGGAGGATGGGGATGAGGCGGTGGCGGGGCGGATCGGCGGCGGGGAGCGCTCGGGGCTGGCGCTGATCACGGGGCCGAACATGGGGGGCAAGAGCACGTTCATCCGCCAGGCGGCGCTGATCGCGCTCTTGGCGCACGCGGGGAGTTTCGTGCCGGCGGCGTCGGCAAAGGTGGGGCTGGTGGACCGGCTGTTCACGCGGATCGGGGCGGACGATGCGCTGCACGCGGGGCAGTCGACGTTCATGGTCGAGATGGTGGAGACGGCGCGGATCCTGCACCACGCGACGGAGCGGAGCCTGGTGATCCTCGACGAGATCGGACGCGGGACTTCCACGCTCGACGGGCTGAGTTTGGCGTGGGCGATCGCGGAGCACCTGTCGGGGGCGCGCGGCCCGCGGACGCTGTTTGCGACGCACTATCACGAGCTGACGGAGATGGAGGAGCGCTCGGGCGGGCGGGTGGTGAACCTGCACGTGCTCGTCAAGGAGTGGAAGGGCGAGGTGGTGTTCGTGCACCGGATCGTGCCGGGGCGGGCGAGCCGGTCGTACGGCGTGCATGTGGCGCGGCTGGCGGGGCTGCCGTCGAGCGTCGTCGAGCGGGCGTCGGCGCTCTTGGAATCGCTGAGCGTGTCGCACGCGGGGGGCGGGACGGCGGCGGAAGACGCCGACCGGCGCACGCGGGAGAAGCGGGCCGACTCGCAGCAGTTGGGGCTGTTCACGGAGTTCGTGGCCCACCCGGCGGTGGACGCGCTGCGGGGGACGGACCTGGACTCGATGAGCCCCCTGCAGGCTTTCGACGCGCTACGGGAACTGAAGAGGATGGTCGGCGCGCCGGCGAAGGCGTGATGCAACTCTCCGCCCGTCCGAGGCGGCGGTCGTGGCGGCGCTTCGGACTCAGGGCGCAGGGGCGGGCAGTTCCTCGGGCTTTCGCGGGGTGAGGGCGTAGATGTTGTTGTCCTCGGTCGAGCCGATGAGGTGGTACAGACGGTCCTCGCGGAGGCGGTGGTCGGCGAGCAGCTTTTCGAGCATGCCGCCGGTCTTGCCGAAGACGAGGTAGCCCGCGCCGGCGACGCTGTAGTAGCGTTCGAGTTCGGGGATCATCTTCTCGATGTAGCGCATGCGGCCCGGGGTGCCGGCGAGGTTCATGCCGAAGAAGGTGCGGTCGTCGGGGAACTGGAAGAGCACCGGGTCGTCGTTGGGCAGGGGCTGCATGAACCTGCGCCCGGTCAGCAGGTGCAGCAAGGGGCCGTCGGGAGCGGCGACGACGGCGGTGGGCTCGGTGTAGGCGTTGATCTTCTCGACGAGTTCGGCGCGGGTGGCGGGGCGGTCGCGGAGGGCGGGGAAGAAGAAGGTGGCGCCGTCTTGCTGCGGGCAGGGCAGGGAGAGGATGAGGGTGAGGGGTGCGACGCCGGCCCACTGCGCGGGGGTGAGCGAGAGGATGGTCCGGGGCTTCGGGCCTTTGGCCTTGGGCGCGATGATGGCGGCGGCGCCGATGAAGAGCATGGGGATGAGCCACGGCATCAGGGGCGCGACGAAGCGCTGCGGGGAGAACGGCCAGACCAGGATCATCACGATCTGGAGGATGAGCGTGAGGTGGGCCGCGCCGCGGGCGGCGGACCAGGAGCGGGTGAAGCCGTCGATCAAGAGCCACACCATCACCGAGACGATGCCCCAGAGCACGAGCATGGTGGGCCCGCTCGACGCGCACCAGCCCAGGAACCCCGGCGGGAGCGGGCGGATGAGCAGTTCCAGCTGGAACAGCATGTCGCTGAGGTTGAGGGTGGCGACGCGGACGAGGGCCGCGGGGTCGTTGATGAGCCAGAGCGAGTAGTCGAGTTCGTAGCCCAGCGCGGCGGCCTGGGGGATTGCCTTGTTGGCGGCGGCGGCGCCGGCGCGCCAGAAGGCCCAGCCGCCCATCGCCGAGAGCGAGAACGCGGCGACGATCGCCGCGGGGACCCAGCGCCGATGCAGCAGCAGCGCCAGCCCCAGCCCCCCCACCACCATCACGCCCATGGAGCGGGTGAGGATGGTGATCGCGCCAATGAGGCCGGTCAGGAAGGCGATGAAAACGGCGCGGCGAGCGGGCATGGAGCGGGCGCACAGCGTGGTCGCGCCCCAGGTGGTGAGGCACACGCCCATGACGAACATGGGCTCGCTCATGGCGGAGGCGATGAGTTGGAACCAGAGCCAGACGGTCATGGAGGCCCACGCGCCGGCGGCGGCGATGAACCATGGCTGGTTCCACAGTCGGCGAACGGTGAAGTAGCTCGCGACGTGGGCGATCAGGAGCATCGCGCCGTTGACCACGGGGATGAGCCAGTGGTGGGTGAGCAGGTCGGCGGATCGCCAGAGCAGGCTGAGGACCCAGGGCCAGGCGGGCGGGTACTTGGTCTGGAACGGCTCGCCGGGAAGCCAGGTGTGGCGGTAGCCGTCGCCGAGGGCGAGGGACTTGGCGGTGACGAGGTAGACGCCGTCGTCAACCCAGTAGGAGGGATCGGGCGCACGGCCGAGCAGCGCGGCGAGCATGGCGGCGAGGGTGAG
>JAFLCM010000427.1 GCA_017303565.1 Planctomycetota bacterium | reverse complement strand
TGCGGAAGAGCATCTCGGCCCAGTCGTTGGCCTCGGTGCCGCCGTCGCCTGCGCTGATGGTGACGAAGCAGTTGCGGTGGTCGTGCTTGCCACTCATGAGCGAGCGGAGCTCGATCTTGTCCATCTTCGTGCTGAGATCGAAGAGGATCGAGTCGGCCTCGGCGAGGAACTCTTTGTCGGGCTGGCCCGG
This sequence comes from Planctomycetota bacterium, assembly GCA_017303565.1. Lineage (GTDB taxonomy): Bacteria > Planctomycetota > Phycisphaerae > Phycisphaerales > UBA1924 > JAFLCM01. The sequence goes on along the minus strand of JAFLCM010000427.1, from coordinate 2,779 downwards.
GGTGCCGGCCTCTTTGGCCATCTCGAAGGCGGCCTTGGCGTCCTCGAACTGCTTGGAGGCGGACTCGAGCGGCTCGATCTGCGTGTTGAGGAACTTCAGGTCGGCAACGACCTTGTTCGCGGCCTGCTGGTTGTTCCAGAAGTCCGCGTCCTCCATCTTCTTCTTCAGTTCGTCGCGCTGGGAAGCCTTGAAGGCGTAGTTAAAGCGAGTCGCGGATCGTCAAAATCCGCGCCTCAAGCTCGTCGATCACGGGTTGGAGAGCATCGTAATGCATACTGCGATAACGGTAGGCGCACGGCGATGGGCTTTCAGCGAAACTTGCCGGGTGCGGCGTTGGCGGGCGGGCGGGCTTCAGGTACGCTTGTGATGTGGAGCGGATGATCGACAACCCGGCAAGCACCAGCGCGGCGAAATCGACCGCGACACTCGTGATCGAGTTCCAGCCTTCGTTCGGGCTGCGGTGGGAGATCGTTCAACCGTCACGGACTGTTGTCGATGCCAACGGGCAGACCAAGCAGGTTCCGGCCGGGCCGATTGCTTTTCAGGGCGTGTCTGTCGGCGCGCCGTCGGCGGCTCCGACTACGACGACACGATCGGAGAGTTCGAACGTCATCGCCGCACCCGTGCTGGTGATCATCGGCGCGATCGTCGTGGTCTTTGTGCTGATGTATCTGGTGCGTGTGGCGAGGGAGAATGCCGAAGTCTCGCTGACCCCCGGCGGCAAGCGCAAGCCACGCCTCGTCAACGGTCGGCGGGCGAGTGCGTGGGAGGAAGCCGGGCGACGGACGAAGGTCGATTCGCCCGAGGGCACGCCGCGGGAGCCGGGGCTTGGGGGCATCCGGGGCGAGGGGATGTTCGACGATAACGACGACGAAGACAATCCCGATCGGCCGATGTCGGGCGACTCGCCTCGGGGGGAACGATGAACGTGAACACTGGAACGCCGCCGCGGGCGTTGGTCATCGGCGGTGCGAAGCGCGTCGGGCGTGCGATCTGTCTTGAGCTGGCGCGACAGGGCTGCGAGGTGGTTTTCACGTACAACACCAGCGCGGGCGAGAGCGAGTCGCTGCTGCGCGAGTTGCGGACCCTCGGCGGCCCGAGCGGATCAACCTCCAAGCTCTTCGCGTGCCATCGGCTCAACCTCTCAGGCGCGGGCGAGCGTTGGGCGGAGCTGGACGCGGTGGTTGCCAGCAGCACGCGGTGGGATGTGTTGGTGCTCAGCGCCTCGGTCTATGAGCCGTGCGAACTTTCGGAGCTTTCGCGCGATCGGCTCGTGCGTGACTACACGATCAACGCCATCGCGCCGGCGATGATCGCGCGGGCGATGGCACCGCATCTGACCAAATCGACCATGCCCGGCGGCGGATCGGTCGTGATCTTGGGCGATGTGCACGCGATGGGCCCCAGCGGCCGCCCGCGTGCGGGGTTCATTTCGTACTCGATGAGCAAGTCGGCGTTGACGGAGTTCGCGCTGTCGATCAGCCGGGCGCTGGCGCCGCGGGTGCGGGTGAATGTGGTTGCTCCGGGGGTGGTGGCGTTGCCGCAGAGCGGGCCCGAGAGCGACCTTGCGGAGCAGCAGCGGTACCTCAGCCGCGTGCCGATGGGGCGTGCGGGGACGCCTGAAGAAGCGGCGCAGGCGGTTGCGTGGCTGGCACTCTCGGCAACGTACGCCACCGGGCAGGTGCTCCGCGTCGACGGCGGGCGCGGCCTCGTCTGATCGCCAACACGCCTGAAAAGATCGCGTCACTTCGGCTGCGGGGCGGGCTTCGACTCGCTCGCGGGCTTGTCGAGCGTCGCGAGGAACTCTTTCGCCGGTGCGTGGCCGAAGTCCACCGCGACCTGCGCGGCGCTGCGGGCCATGGACAGGTCGCCGCCCTTCTGGAACCACTTCGCGGCTTCAAGAAACAGCACCGGATCGTTGTTCTTGTAGCTGGCGGCGTTTGCGTAGGCCTTCGCGGCGGTGAGCGGGCGGCCGAGCATGCCGTAGGAATCCGCGAGGGTTTGCAACGCGTTGGACTTGATCAGGTCGTCCGGGTTCAAGCCCGACAGCAGATCGACCGCTTTCTGCGGCTGGTTGTTGCGCTTGTGGATCTTCGCCTCGACGTTGCGCCACTGGACCGACTCGGGCTGCAGCGTGCGGGCCTTGGTCACCTGATCGAGTGCCAGATCGAGCTTGTTGTCCTTGAGCGAAAGCTCCGCGAGCGTGCCCCACGCCTGCGGCATGTCGTTGTTCAGTCGCAGGGCTTTGCTGAGCGAGGCGACCCCGGGGCCCTCTTCGCCCAGCTTGATCTGCACCATGCCCAGAAAGAGCGGGTACTGGGCCTCTGTGGGGTCTTTCATCGCGGCGAGGTTGAAGAGCTCCGCCGCCCGCGCGGGTTTTCCGGATTGGTTCGCGATCACGCCCGTGTCGAAATAGAGCTTCGCCGTCGGCGGACCGATCCGCACCGCCTCTTCCATCTGCGTTAGCGCGTCCGCGAAGCGTTCCTGACCGATCAATGCGGCGGCGTACATCTGGCGGAGCTGCGAATCATCCGGGAACTTCGCGCACGCGCGGTCGGCGATCACCCCCGCGTCCACATACCGACCCTGCCTCATGTAATCATCGATGGCCCCCACCGCCAGGTTGATCGTGTCCACCGGCTTTGAGCGTGCCTCGGCCGAGCCGGCGGTGGTGAAGACCCGCGCCCCAAGCGCCCGGGCAATCTGGATCGCCGTGGTGCCGATCCCCGACGACCCGCCATGAACCAGGAACCGCTCCCCGCCCTTCAGCCCGCCCCGC
>JAFLCM010000426.1 GCA_017303565.1 Planctomycetota bacterium | reverse complement strand
GGTTCATGCGCATGACCAGCGGCTTGCCCAGGGTGTGCGTCAGCTCGACGAACCGCTTCCACGACGGGTGCACCTGCAGCACATAACCCACCACCAGCTTCCGTTTCATTCGCCGGGCCGTATCGATCACGCGACGACATTCGGCGACGGTTTCCGCCACCGGCTTTTCGAGGAAGACGTGCGCACCCGCCTCGAGTGCGGCAATCGCGTAGGCGGCGTGCGTGTCCGGATAGGTGCTGATGCAGACGACGTCAGGCCGGGTGGCCGCGAGCGCCTCGGCAAATCCGGAAAACTCCGCATAACCGCCGCCGAGATCCCGATTGACCGCCTGCCGGGACGTCGCCCCGCGGCTGACCAGACCGACGATTTGAAAGTCGGCGCGCATGGCATGATAGGCGCGGGCATGGGAGAGGCCCATATGGCCGCAGCCGACAACAAGGGTGCGAAGAGGAGTCGTCATGGAAGAGGGGTGAGAAGGAGGGGGAGGCGAGCAGGGCTACAGTTGGAGGTGGGGTCGCCGACCCCGCGGGAGCACGCGTCGCAACTAAAGAACGGCCTGCGGAGGCGGTGCCGTCGGTCCCGGCGCGGCCTCAACGAGGCCGCCTCCAACGGAAGGGGCCGCACCGAGGTCGCCGCCGCGAACGCAGCACCTCAGTGCGGGGCCGAGCTGGCGCCGACTTCGCCGGGGGCGCGGGTCGGGGGATGGAAGAAGAACAGGAGCAGCAGGATGCCCGCGATCGCGACCGCCGTCGGCACGAGGAAGAGCTTGTGGTAATCGATCGCCCCGGTGGCGGACGAGAACGCGGCCACGAGACGCGGGAAGAGCTGACTCGCGACCACCATGCCGAGTCCGAGGATGATGAAGTTGGCGCCGCCCTGCGCGCTGGAGCGCACGTCCTTGGGGAAGACCGCGTCGACAAAAATGTAAACCGTGGCGAAGAAGAACGCGTAACAGATGCCGTGCAGCACCTGCACGGCGACGATCAGCCAGGTGGCACCGGAGTCGGCAAACAGTGAGAAGACCCCGTAGCGCACCGCGTGGCCAAGGATGCCGATGATCATGGTCCACTTCCAACCCAGCCGTTTCAGCACGGCCCCGAGCGCCAGCATGGTCACGATTTCGGCGACCTGGCCGATGCTGCTCACCACCATCGTCATCTTGGCCGAAATGCCGACGTGCGTGAGGAAGCTGTCGATCACCACGAAGTAACCGTTGTGGATGACCGCGTCGAGGAAGGTGACCAGGAACAGAATGGCAACAAACGGCATGCGCAGCAGTTTGGCGGCCCGCAGCCAGGCGAACCGGTCCAGCCCCTCCGCGTCCTTGCGCGGGGGCGTGTGCGGCAGCGTGAGACTGTAGGCGGCCAGCACGAGGGAGAGCGCCCCGGCGACAATGAAGACCCAGCGGGTTTCACTCGCGTCGGCTGTGTCGCCCAGCAGGAAAATGAACGGCCAGCTCACGATGATCCAGCCGATCGTGCCGCCCATGCGCACAAAGCCGAAATCCTTGGCCGGGTCCTTGAGGTTGGCGAAGGCCAGCGAGTTTGCGACCGAGATGGTCGGAACATAGAGCAGCCCGTAAACCAGGAAGAGGGCGAAGAACGTGGGAAACGTCTGGGCGAACGAGGTGGCGATCAGGGCGATGCCACCCACCAGATGACTGAAGGCGAGGAACCGCTCGGCCGAGAAACTCCGGTCGGCGAATTGATTGCTGAAGAACATGCCGATCAGCGAGGCGATGCCGAAGACCGACCCCACCCAGGCCTGCTGCCCGGCCGTGAAGCCGAGCATTCCCATGTAGGGGAAGATCTTGATCTGCCAGGCGCCCCAGATGGCGATTTCCAGCACCATCATGAAGAACAATCGGTTGCGAATGGAGGAAGTCATGGAGTGATTCAGCGTCGAAACGCGCAGGGGAGGAGCAAAACGCGCCTCGACCCCAGCGGATTCAACGGCTTACGGCAACTCCGAGTTTGCGGCCACGAAAACAAAACCGACCCGCGGTCCGGACCCGCGCGCGCCCTCCCGTGAGCGTCGGCTGAGTGGCGTCCCCCGGGACGGCTCTCCGCGGCGCTCAGATCAACTCGCTCAGACGCCGGGCGCCCGGGCGCAGCGGAACCCGCTCGTCGAGCCGCACAGGCCGGCCTGTTTCGATCGAGCGGTTGGCCGAGATGCCGACGAGGATGGAGGCGGCGCCTTGTTCGTGACCCGCGGTGCGGGACCAGGGATCGGCCGGAGGCGTGGGCGAGAACAACTGCTCGACCATGACCCGGTCCGCCCCGCCGTGCGGTCCGCTTTCCGCCGGCACCGGCAGCAGGTAGCTGGGGGCAAAGTGCGGGAAAATGCGGACCCATTCCCCCTCGGCCTCGGCGCTGCCGTGGTGCTCATGGCGGAATTCATCGCTGACTACGGCCCGGTTCATGTGCGACCCCGTGAACTCGTTGTACTCCAGACGCCCCCGGTCGCCGTTGAAGGTCACGCGCATGCCCTCCCGCGGGCTGAAGGCGATCAATGAGTAGTTCAACACCTCCCCGGTGCGGTAGCGCACGAGCGCATTCATCTGGTCGGGGATGTCGATGCCGTCGCGAAACACATTGCGATCACGCAGGTACCCGGTGTCCGCCTCCGCGTCGCGGTAGAGCCTCCGGAAACTTTCGGTCGCATTCAGATCCAGCGCAAACGGGTCGCCCTTGGTGTCCGCGCCCGTGTAGCGCGGGTAGGCGGTCCAGGCTTCGTCGCCGCGGGCCACCGCGTTCTGGCGGCCGTAGTAGACGAGGTCGCCATGGGCGTACACCTGCTCGGGGATGGCATCGAGCCACCAGTTGACGAGGTCGAAGTGGTGGGTCGACTTGTGCACGAGCAGACCGCCCGAGTCGGCGCGCTGCGAGTGCCAGCGCCGGAAGTAGTCCGCCCCGTGGGAGGTGTCGAGCAGGTATTCAAGATTCACCGACTTGACGCGGCCGATGCGGCCCTCGGC
>JAFLCM010000425.1 GCA_017303565.1 Planctomycetota bacterium | reverse complement strand
CGTGACCTTCCACCTCGACATGGAGCACGTCCACGTCTTCGAGCCGGGCGAGTTCGGACGAAATCTCACCGTCTGAGCCGCGGCCCCGCCACTACTTCTTCGCGTTCTTCTTCTGCTGCTCCGCCGACGGCGGCAGCGGCACCACGTACTTCTTCCGCTGCTTCTCGCGGGCCTCGTCGAGCGGGCGCGTCGGCGGCTCGGCGTTCGCCGCGTCCGGACCGGCCTCCGCCGTCTCCACGCGTGCCGGGGCCACGGGAGTCACCGGAGCGACAGACTCGACCGTGCCCGACTCCGACAGTTCCGGGCGCGGCTGGGCCAGTTTCGACTGGTTGGCCCGCAGCAGCTCCAGCGCCAGTTTGTCCTGCTCCGGCACGATGGGCGCGTTCAACGCGCCGTGCTTCACCAGTTCGTTCAGCGCGCTCACCGTCTGCGAGTAAGAGAAGTCCAGCCCCGGCGCGGGGCTCTCGGGCGTGGGCTTGGTCGCCAGAAGCGTGATCACCTTTGAGATGTCGCGGTCCACCTCGGCGGTGGTGGGGGCCCCGCCGCGGGCGTCCTTGTAGAACACCCTCGCCCTCGATCCCGACCCGTCGATCATCAGCCGCCCGTCCCACGCGGAGACGAGGCTGTCATTCCCCAGCGAAAGCGCATCTCCGAAAACAACGATCCGCGGCGCCTTGTACTGCGTGATGTAGATCGTCGGCTCGGAACTCGGCACCTCGTGCAGCGCGAACTTGTTGTCGATCGTGCGCCGCCGGATCACGCCGTCTTTCCGCTTGTCCAGCGCCTCGTACGCCGAAACCCGCGCATCCAGGTCGGGCGAGTCCAGCAAGGACCGCAGGAACGCGTTCACCTTCGGGTCCTGCGGCAGTTCCGCCATCAGCGCGATCATCTGCGACCTCGTGGCGGTCGCCCCGGCGTTGATCAGGTTCTCGAGGTACGGCCTCACCGTGGGGTCGCCCAGCCGCGCCCCCGCCTGCACGCCCGCCAGCCGCGGCAGCAGCTCCGGATGGTCGTACAGCTTGCGGCAGAACGGGATCGCGGTGTCGCCCAGCGCCGCCAGGCACCAGGAGATCTCCTCCGCCAGTTCCGGCTGCTCCTTCACCGTGTCGACGTACCGCTGCGCGATCTCCTCGGGGAACGCCTGGTCGATGCGGGTGTGCTTGACGAGGCGGACGAACACCTCCGGCTTGTCTCGGTAGGCGTCCGGAATCTTCAGTTCGATCGAGTCCTCGGATCGGCCCGTCGCCGTCCCGCGCCCGTACCGCGCGCTCAGCGCCGACACCACCGCCCGCGCCCGGCTGTGCGACGGGTTGTCCATGATCAGCATCAACGGCTGCGGGTTGGTGATCGCCCCGCCGTTCATGATGATCCCCGTGCGCTGATCGACGGCATCAACGCCCTCGCCGCCCGGATTGGCGAAGGGATTGGTAAAGACCGGCCCGTAGACCTTCGCGAGCGCCGGGGTCGCCGGCCCGCCCGGGACCGCCACGCCGCGCCGCAGTTCGGTGGTCCACAGCGTGCCGCCCTCCAGGCTCCGCGTCGATGAGCCGGGCACCGCGTCCACCCGGGCGTCGAACTTCCACCCCGCGGGGGCACCCGGAGGGATGATCGCCTGCACCAGCACCACGGCCGTATTCGGATCATCGATCAGCTGGTCCGGCGAAACCCCGCTCAGGCTGCCGCGCTCCTTGCCCACGCCCATCCGGGTCATCTGGTCGATCATCTCGGTCCGCACCGGCAGCGGCACGTCGTTCGACCCCGTGCCGTTCAGGCCGACCACCAGCCCGTATCCCGTCATCGGCGACGGCTCGTCGCCGGTCAGCGACGCCTCCGCGCCGATCGTGTTCCTCAGGATCGGCGGCACGTCGCGTGTGATCGTCCGCACCTCCCGGGCCTTGGGCGGCGGGCCGCTCTCGCACGCGGCGATGCCCAGCGCACCGACCGCGAGCAGCACGGCGACGACGGGACGGACGGAGATTCGGGTTCGGGTCGGCACGCGGCGAGTCCTCCGAGGGTCCGCGGCAAGCGCAACGCCGCGGGGGTCAATCGTAACCGCGCCGCCCTCCCCCTCCCGGCGTCGCGTGGCTCCGAGAAGCCGACGCGCCGCCGCGGGGCCCGTTCCCGTCCTCGCTACGATTTGAGCGTGATTGAAGGCCCAATCCCACTTGCTCAGGCCGCCACCGCCTCCGGCACGGGCGTCGGACAGGTGCTCCTCGTGCTCGCGGCCCTCCTCGTGGCCCTGGGCATCGGGGCCTTGGTGGTTTTCCGCCTCCGCAAAGGGCTGCTGGGCCGCGAGGACACCGCCAACGGCGACGCCCTGACGCTCCATGACCTCCGCCAACTCCACGCCCGCGGGGCGATGAGCGATGAGGAGTTCCAAAGGGCAAAACAGGCGATGCTCGGAGCGGCCAGCCAACGCCGCCAACGGGGCGAGACTCCCGAACACTGAGCGACCGGACACGGATTCGAGCCTCGGTTTCCGCGAGGGAACTCCGGGGTTATTCCTCCACAGCAGGCCCACCGGTTTCGGGCGGCATGCCCACGTTGAACGTCCGGAGCGAGCGTTATCCGGCGGCTCGCGGCTCATGTCGGACGTGCCCCGCGGGACACTTCCAATCACGGGCGTTCGTTGTCCAGCCCGTGCTCCGGTGGGACGATAGACTTTGAGAATGCGCCGGTGGATGTTCGGCGCTCCGAGAGTTCCAGGCAACGAGGGGCTGATGGCCAAGACGCGCAACGACGGGAACGACCGCTTCGACGGACCGGAGGGCGCCCACGCCCACAGCACCGGCGGCGGCTCCGGCGGTGGCCCGGGCGGCTCCGGGGGTTCCGGGGGCGGCGGAGGCTCAGGCGGATTCCGCGGACGCAAGGTCACCACCTGCTCGTTCTGCGGCAAGACCTCCCGCGAGGTCGGCCCCATGGTCGAAGGCCCCAGCGACGTCTACATCTGCTGCAACTGCACCGACCTGTGCCAGAACATC
>JAFLCM010000424.1 GCA_017303565.1 Planctomycetota bacterium | reverse complement strand
ACGCCACCGGGGGAGGGGGGAGCGCAGCGCGTCCGCCCGAGGCCGTCGTGCTCGACGGCGCACGCGGGCGCGTGCTGGCCGAGGACATCCGCGCCGACCGCGACAGCCCGGCCTTCGACTACTCGGCAATGGACGGCTACGCCGTGCGAGCGGCGGATGTTGAGGTGGCCTTTCGCCGCGTGGACACGGGCGGGAGCGTCACGCTCGCGGTCGTCGGCGAGTCTCGCATCGGAGCCGCGCCGCCGGTGCTGACGGGCGCGGAGCATGGTGCTGGCATGAGCGCTGCCGCCATCCGCATCGTGACGGGGGCGGCGATTCCCGAGGGCGCGGACGCCGTGCTGCGCCGCGAGGATGTTGTGGAGAATGGCGCGGGGTTGGCAGCAGACGGCGAGCGCATCGTGTCGATCTCGATTGCGCCGAGCGTGAACCCCAAAGGCGGCGTGCGCGCCGGCGACAACATCCGCCATCGCGGCGAGAACGCCCGCGCAGGAGAGACGGTGCTGACGTCGGGGACCGTGCTCACCGCGGCCGCGCTCGGCACGCTCGCGGCGGTCGGGTGCGTGTGGCCGCGCGTGCATCCGCGAGTGCGTGTGGCGGTCATCACCACGGGCGATGAAATCGTGTCCCCGCATGCGACGCCCGGCCTATACCAGATCCGCGACAGCAACGCGGCGGCCATCCGCGCGGTGCTCGACTCGCACGCCTTGATCGAGGTTGTCACGCGCTCGGACGGCTCGATCATGCGCGCGGGCGATGAGGACGGTGCGCTGGACGCGGTGCTCGAAGCCGCGATCAGGCACTCCGATGCCGTTGTGCTCACCGGCGGCGTCTCGATGGGACACCGCGACCCCGTACGCGCGGCGGTGGAACGCTGCGTTGGGGCGGCGGGCGGGGGCGGAGTGGAAGTTGTTTTCCACGGCCTGCCACAGCGCCCCGGTAAGCCCATGCTCGGGGCGGTGGTCCGCCGCGACGGTGGCGCGAACGCCGCAGGGTGGGTGCCCGTCTTCGGACTGCCCGGTAACCCGATCTCGGCGATGGCCGCGTGCACGAGGATCGTGTTCCCGGTGCTCGCCTCGCTCGCGGGCACGGCGGCGGGACTCGGCGGGCCGCGGCTCGTGCGCCTCGCCAATCCCGACGGCAAAACGCTCGACCTGTGGTGGCACCGGCTGGTGCGTATCAACGAATTGGACGAGGCTGAGCTTATCGACGGACGCGGCTCGGGGGACATCATCGCGGGCGGGCGGAGCGATGGCTTCATCGAGGTGCCACCCAACACCGCCGCGCACGCAACCGCACCCGCACAGTCCACGCCCACGCTCGTACCCTTCTATCCGTGGCCGATGTAGCGTGCACGGCACCAGCAGTTACTCGCGGGCGCGCCCCGCTCACCGGTCCACACGCTCCCTCGACGACAGGATGCTTCGATGACGAACAGCCCCGGATCACCCGCGACCGTCCCGCTCTCCCACGTCGCGCCCGACGGTGCCGCGCGGATGGTGGATGTGGGCGACAAGCCGATCACCGCGCGATCCGCGACCGCCGAGGGGTTCGTCCGCGTCTCGGCGGAGCTTGCGCGGGCCATCCGCGAGAACTCGGTCAAGAAGGGCTCGGTGTTGGAGGTCGCTCGCCTCGCCGGAATTCTCGCCGCCAAGCGCACCGACGAACTCATCCCGCTCTGCCATTCGCTCCCATTGGACGCGGTGGATGTGCTGGCGACGCTCGAAAAAGGTCGCGTGCGCGTGACCGCGACGGTCCGCACGCAGTCGCGCACGGGCGTCGAGATGGAGGCCCTCACCGCCGTGAGCGTCGCGTGCCTCACGGTCATCGACATGGGCAAGGCCATCGACAAGGGCATGTCGGTCGAGGGCGTACGCGTGCTGGAGAAGCACGGCGGGCGCAGCGGTTCATACTCGGCTGCCGCGACGGAGTCGGAGGCCCGCGCATGAGCAACACCGAGGACCCCATCCGCGCCGCCGTGCTCACCGTCAGCGACCGTTGCTCGCGCGGCGATGCGGTGGATACCTCCGGGCCCGGCCTGTGCGAGATGCTGCGGTCGCGGCTTGGCGCCATCGTCGTCGCGACGCGCTGCCTGCCCGACGAAATGGACGCCCTTGCCGCCTGCTTCGTTGAGTGGAGCCGACCCGAGGCCAGGATCGATCTGGTGCTCAGCACAGGCGGCACGGGTCTTGCGCCGCGCGATGTGACACCTGAAGCGGCCAAGCGCGTCTTCGAACGCGAGCACAGCGGGCTGATGGAACTTGCCCGGCTGCGATGCATGAGCAAAACCCCGCGCACATTCCTCTCCCGCGGCGTGGCCGGCACCGTCGGCCGCACGCTCATCCTCACGCTCCCGGGCTCCGGGCGCGGCTCCAGCGACAACCTCGAAGCCCTGCTGGACATCCTGCCGCACGCCGTTGAAACACTCCGTGGCGAAGTGCAGGATGACGGCCGCCCCGAAGCCGCCGCCGTAACCGGAAAGGTCATCCGTCATGAGCGGTGACCGCGCCACTGTGTCGCCCGAGTTCCTCGCGAGCGTCCAGCCCATCGTACTCGTCGGCGGTAGGAGCCGTCGGTTCGGGCGCGACAAGCTGCGCGAGCCGTGGGGAGAGCCGGGCAGGGTGCTGGTGCAGCGCCCGATCGAGACGCTGCGTTCGATCTTCGGCCCCCGCGTCAAACTCGTGGGCGAGTGCGATCCGAGCATCGTCCCGTTCGCCGACGGCGTGATCCCGGACAAGCACCCGGGTGTCGGACCGATGGGCGGGATCGTGTCGGCGCTTCTGCACTGGTGCGGGCCAGTGTTCGTGCTGGCCGGAGACATGCCGAGCTTTGCGGCTATCGACGGGTGGAGCATCCTTTGCGCCGCTGAACAACGGCCTGATTGCCTGGCGGTGCTGGCCGCGACCGACCGTCCCCATCCATGCGCCGGGTTCTACGCTGCCGCGGGCTTGCCGGTCCTCTCCGATTGCCTCATGCGCGGGAAAT
>JAFLCM010000423.1 GCA_017303565.1 Planctomycetota bacterium | reverse complement strand
CGCGGGCCAGGCGGATGCGGATGGGGTAGCGCTCGCGGCCCTCCACCGAGTCCATGAGGTTCATGCCGCCCAGGGACATCTCGATGACATCCTGCACGTCGCGGATGTTGACGCCGTAGCGGCCGATCCGCTCGCGGTCGATCTGGATCTGGATGTAGGGCTTGCCGACGATGCGGTCGGCGACGATGTCGGTCGCGCCGGGCACCTCGCGGAGGAACTGCTCGATCTGGAGGCCGATCTTCTCGATCTCGCGGAGGTCGCTGCCGTAGATCTTGACGCCCATCATGGCCCGGAAGCCGGTCTGGAGCATGACCAGGCGGGTCTGGATCGGTTGGAGCCATGTTGGGAGCACGCCGGGGATGGCGGTGCGTTCCTGGAGTTCGGCGAGGATTTCCTGTTTGGTGAAGCGACGTTCCTCGGACCAGATCCACGAGAGCGGCGTGCGGACGAAGCTGGGCCAGCCCGAGAAGAACCGTTCGACCTTCTTGGTGCGCCACTCGCTCTCGGGCTTCAGGATCACGATCGACTCCATCATGCCGATGGGCGCGGGGTCCAGCGCGGACTCGGCGCGGCCGATCTTGCCCACCACGCTCTCAACTTCGGGCACGGTGGCGATCGCCAGATCCTGCTTGCTGTTGACCTCCACAGCCTGCGAAAGCGAAGCCTGCGGCAGGAGCGAGGGCATGTAGAGCAGCGAACCCTCATCCAGCGGGGGCATGAACTCGCGGCCGAGGCCGGGGAGGATTCGGCCTTCTTTGAGGACGGCAAGGCCCGCGGCAGTTTCCGCGCTGCGCTCGGCGGGGTCCTGCCTCCGCCAGAGGAGCCGGGAGTGCCGGTTGCCGCCGGAGTCGCGGACGGTCTGCCAGCGGAGTTGGTCAAGTTCGAGGAGCGGGCGTGTGAGCTCCGCACTGTCGTCGGCGTACATCGCCTTCTTGAGCTCCGGGGATGCCTTCTCGCTCGCGAAGATGTTGACCACCCACTCCACGGGCTGAAGCGTGCGGTGGATGCCCAGCCACACCGTGAGACCGGTGAAGAGGATCAGTACCGGCACGATCATGAAGGTCTTCTTGTGGTAGAGCACCCATCGCAGCGTCGGCACATACGTCCTGGCGATGACGCGCGAGACCGGGTTGCGGTCCAGCGGGATGAACTTCTCGCGGGTCATGCGCACCACGCACAGACCGACCGCGACGCCCACAGCCGCTGCGACCAGCCACCCGCGGTCATGGCCGCCCCCCAATCCCCACATGAACGCGAGGTGCGTGGAGAACATGGCCAGCACACCGACGCTCGCCGCGACGAGCAGCGTGATGTGGGGCTTCCACTTCACCGGGCGGAAGAGCAGGTAGCACAGGAAGGGAACGACGGTGACGGCGAGCACGACGGACGAGCCGATGGCAAAGGTCTTGGCATATGCGAGCGGTCCGAACATCTTCCCCTCTTGACCGGTGAGGAAGAAGACGGGGATGAACGACACGATGGTGTTGGTGACGGCGGTGATGATCGCGCCGCCGACCTCGGTCGCCGCTTCGTAGACAATCCCGAAATGCCCCTTCTCGCGCTTTTCCTCCTCGGTGGCGGCGGCGAGTCGCCGGTAGATGTTCTCCGCCATGATGATGCCCATGTCGGCCACATCGCCGATGGCAATCGCCAGGCCCGCGAGCGACATGATGTTGCTGTCGATGCCGAAGGCGTACATCAAGATGAACGAGCCCGCGAGGGCCAGCGGGAGTGTCGGAAGCACCGTCACGGTCGTTCGCAGGTGCATCAGGAAAAACACGACCACGAGGCTCGCGATGATCGCCTCCTCGAAGAGAGCCTCCTTGAGCGTGTCGATCGTCTCTCGCACGATGGTGGTGCGGTCGTAGAACGGCACCAGTCGCACCTTGGAGACTCGTCCGTCCGCCAGCTTCTTGGTGGGGAGGCCAGCCTCTAGCTGGGTGATCTTGTCCTTGACGCGGGCAACCACCTCCCGCGGGTTCTCGCCGTAGCGCATCAGCACGACGCCGCCCACGGCCTCAACACCGCCCTTGTCCAGCGCCCCGCGCCGGAAGTCCGGGCCGAGTTGCACCGTGGCCACGCTCTTGAGGTAGAGCGGCGTCCCACCCTCCTGACGGATAACGACCCGTTCAAGGTCCTCGATTGACTTGATGAAGCCCAAGCCGCGGATGAAAAACTCGACCCCGCTCTTCTCAACGACCTTCGCACCTACGTCGATGTTGCTCTTGCGGACAGCGTCATAGACGTCCATCATCGTGACGCGGTGGGCCCGCATCTTGTCAGGATTGAGGTCGATCTGGTACTGCTTGACGAACCCGCCGATGCTGGCGACCTCGCTGACGCCCGGAACGGATTGCATCTGATACCGAACGTACCAGTCCTGGATCGAGCGCAGCTCGGCGAGGTCGAACCCCTCGCCCTCGACGGTGTACCAGTACACCTGCCCGAGCGCGGTCGCATCGGGGCCGAGCACCGGCGTGACACCCGCGGGTAGTCGCTGCTGCGCCACGTTCATGCGTTCGAGCACGCGCGAGCGGGCCCAGTAGTAGTCGGCACTGTCCTCGAAGATCACAAAGACCATCGAGAATCCGAAGCCGGACATGGAGCGGATGGATTTGACGCCCGGCGTGCCAGTGAGACTCGTCGTCAGCGGGTATGTGACCTGGTCGTCCACATCTTGGGGACTACGACCCTCCCAGTCGGCGTAAACGATGACCTGCTTCTCGCCGATGTCGGGGATCGCATCGACGGGCGTTCGCGTCACGGCCCAGTAGCCCGCTGCGCAGATGCCCATGATGATCAGGAGCATCAGGAACGTGTTCTTCATGCACCAACGGATGATGGCATTCACCATGAGTCGCTCCTCCGTTCAGTGCTTGTGGCCACCAGTTGGTTGCGCCGGCTGCGGTGGCTTGTCGCCCGATGGTGCCGGCGGAACCGGGGGCGTTGGCGCGTTCGAGCCGCTCGGCGCTGCGGTCCCTCCATGCTGGTGGCCCATGGAGGCGTGCAAGCCGCCGGGG
>JAFLCM010000422.1 GCA_017303565.1 Planctomycetota bacterium | reverse complement strand
CCCGCCACTTCCGCGCCGCACGCGCCCACGGGCGTCCGGCGCGGCGAAGCGTGCGCGGCCTGCTTGCCAGCCCGCGGCCGGAGTGCAAGGCTGTCCCGATGGAATGGAACGTCGCGAAGTTCTGGCGGCGCGTCGAAGCGGAGCTGTTCGAGCCCCGCGCCGCGAACCTGCGCCGTCCGCTCGCACTCGCGCTGCACGTGCTGCGCTACCCGTACGCGCTCGCGCGCGACCTGATCGTCGGCGACCTGAACCTGCGCGCGATGAGCCTCGTCTACACGACGCTGCTCTCGATCGTGCCGCTGATCGCGTTCGGCTTCTCGATCCTGAAGGGGCTCGGCGTTCACGAGCAGCTCGAGCCGCTGATCTACGAGTTCTTCCGACCGCTCGGCGACCGCGCGACGGAGCTGACCGCGCGCGTCACCGGCTTCGTCGACAACGTGCAGGGCACGGTCCTCGGCTCGGTCGGCCTCGCGTTCCTCGTCTGGACCGTGATCTCGGTGATCCAGAAGGTCGAGGAAGCGCTGAACTTCATCTGGCACGTCGAGCGCGTACGCAGCTTCGCGCGCCGTTTCAGCGAGTACCTGAGCGTGATGGTCGTCGGGCCGATCCTGATGGTCACCGCGTTCGGCCTGATCGCGTCGCTGTCCGCGAACTCCGCCGTGCAGTGGCTGCAGTCGCACGAGCCGTTCGGCACGATCCTCGTGATGCTCGGCGAGCTCGGCCCGCTGTTCCTCGTGAGCGCGTGGCTCGCGTTCCTGTACTCGTTCATCCCGAACACGCGCGTGAAGCCGGCGGCCGCGCTGATCGCCGGCGTCGTCGCCGGCGCCGCGTGGGTCGCGGCGAGCTTCGGGTTCGCCCAGCTCGTCGCGTACTCGTCGCAGATGATGGCGATCTACGCGAGCTTCTCGATCGTCCTGCTCGCACTGATCTGGGTGTGGCTGAACTGGCTCGTGCTGCTGCTCGGCGCGCAGCTCGCGTTCTACGTGCAGCACCCGGCGGCGCTGCGCCTCGGCCGGCAGGAGCCCCGGGTCTCGAACGGGCTCCGCGAGCGCATGGCATTGAACGTGATGTACCTCGTCGGCGAGTCGTTTCGCCGGGGCGGCCCCCCCTGCACGACGGGCTCGATCGCCGCGGCCACCCGGTTGCCGGGCCTGCTGCTCGGTCGCACGATCGCCGAACTGGAGGCCGCCGGCCTGATCAGCGCGACCCAGGAGGAAGCGCTGGTGCCGGGTCGCGACCTGGCGCGCATCACGCTGGGGGAAATCCTGGCCGCGGTCCGTGCGGGCGAGGAGCCCGGCGAACTCGCCCAGCCCGCCTGGTCGGGCCCCGTGGCCGAGGTGATGGACGGCGTCGACGCGGCCATCGCCGCCCGGACCAGGGACATCACCCTGGCCACGCTGCTCGACAGGGCGCCGGCGGGCTAGCCGGGCAGCATCCGGCGCAGGACACCGTCCCGGTCGATGAAGTGGTGCTTGAGGCCCGCTGCCACGTGCAGGGCGGCGAGCAGCATGAGCACGTTGCCGAGGATCTCGTGGGTCTCCTCGAGGAAGTCCTCGCCGTCTTCACCCACCGGCAGCGCCGGCACCGGCAGCCCGAACAGGCTCACGGGGTCGCCTTCAGCCGAGGTCAGCAACCAGCCGGTCAGGGGCAGCAGGAAGAGCAGCCCGTAGAACGCCACGTGGGTGAGCTGGGCCACCTGCTGCTGCCAGTCGGGGCCCGGCGCCGGGGGTGGCACGAGGTGGGTCAGGCGCCAGCCTGTCCGCACTACCATGAGGATCAGCACGGACAGGCCGAGCGCGGTGTGCCAGCCGAAGATGCCGTTGGCGTCGTCGGCATCCACGTCGAAGAGCTTGCCCATCGCCAGCAGGGCGAAGGCGAGCAGGGCGATGAGCCAGTGCAGGGCCTGGCTCACGCCGTTGTAGCGGTCGGTGGGGGCGGGCACGGGCGGCTCCTCGGCGACGTACAGGAAGGGGATTCTGTACCGGGGACCCCGCGGGGCGCCACGGAGTTCCGTCGGTACCCTTACGGACTTCCACTTACTGCCCTGCGGTCCGCGGGCCGCTACCGTGACGGTATCCCCGTCCGACCGGAGCGCCGATCATGAAGAGCCTGCTGCCCGTCCTCGCCCTCGCCCTGTCCCTGGCGGCCCCCGTGGCGGGTGCTGCCCCCGCCGGCCCCGCGGAGGTCGTGCAGGCCTTCAACCGGGCCCTCACGGACCGCAAGCTCACCGACGCCACGGCGCTGCTCGCCCCGGGCTCGGTCCAGTACACGCTCCGGGCCGCCCACGCGGGCGTGGCCCCGAGCGCGACGAGCATCACCAGCGACCTCAGGACCCACTGGAACCAGATCGGCCCGGTGCTCTTCTCCGTGACGACGACCTACCGGCGGGTGCCCACGGTGCTGGACACGCGCGTCGACGGGGACCTCGCCACCGTCTGGGTCCAGGTCGCGAGCGAGACCGTCGAGCGGGGCGGCAAGTCCCGCAAGGACAGCTTCAGCGAGGTCTACCTGCTCGTGAAGGCCGCCGATGGCTGGCGGATCGGCGCCATCGCCGACAATCGCGGCACCGACAAGCTGGCGGTGGGCGGGCCGCCCGGCAAGTAGCCCGACCGCGGGGCTGCCGCACCGCGGTTTCCGGCTTGCGGAATAATCCGGGCTCCCATCCCCGCCAGGAGCCGGCAGCCCATGACCCCCGCTGAAGAGAAGGCCATCCTCGCCATCGCGATGCTGGCCGCGTTCGCCGACGCCACGAAGGATGACCGGGAGCGCGCCGAGATCCGGCGCGTGGCCGACTCCCTGGACGGCGACCTCAACGTCGCCGCGCTCTACCAGGACGTCCTGCTCGGCCGGCTCGACGTTGCCGCGGCGGCCGCCGCGCTGGCGTCCCCGGAGCTCCGCCAGCTGGCCTACGAAGTCGCCATCGGGGTCTGTGACGCGGACGGCCTGCGGAACGCGGCGGAGAGCCGCTTCCTCGACGGGCTCGGCGTGGCCCTCGGGCTCGGTGCGCCGGCGCTGGCGGGCG
>JAFLCM010000421.1 GCA_017303565.1 Planctomycetota bacterium | reverse complement strand
TCCACGCGGGCATGGGGCGCTCCCTTTGGGCCCGATTCTAGAGTTGAGCCCGACCCGAGAGCCCCGTCCCCGGAGGAAGCCCGGGTGAGGCGAGGAACTCGGCCAGTGCTTCCGCGACCTCAACCGGCCGCTCGATCTGCGGCGCGTGCCCGCAACGGTCGATCCACCGGAGCGTCGAGCCCGGGATCAGAGCACGGAACTCCTCCGCGACCTCGGGCGGGGTGACGGTGTCCTGCCTGCCCCAGAGGAGCATGGTGGGGACACGCAGCGAGGGCAGCGCCTCACCGAGGTGATCGTTCTTGGCGCTCTTGCCGAGTTTGACAAGGGCGCGGGCGTGGCGGCGCTGCGACAGTTCGGCGTACGCCTCATCCACCATGCCGGGGGGCATCCGGGCGGGATCGCAGAACAGGTCGGCGATCTTGCGTTCGAGCCAGTCGCGCGAGGGGGCGTGCATCACGTTGCGCTCGAAGCCGCGCTCGAACAGGCCCGACGAGCCGATCAACACCAGCCCGCGCACCAGGTCGGGGCGCGACATGGCGATCCGCATCGCGACGTGCCCGCCGAGCGAGTTGCCAGCCAGCACCGCGGGGCCGAGCGCGAGGGTTTCGAGCGTGTGGACCACCAGGCGCACAACGCCCTTGACGCTGCAGTGCTCGCCCGCGAGGTTCAGGAGCGGCGGCTCAACGAGCACGCAGCGGGCCCGTCCTTCGAGCGTGGGCAGGCAGTCGAACCAGTGGCGGTTCAGGCCGAGCAGCCCGTTGAGAACGACCAGCGCCGGTCCCTCACCCGACATGTCCACGCGGGTGGAGTACCCCGACTCGTGCTCGTGGACCTCGACGGACTCGACGCGCGGCCCGGCGGTGATCTCGATCGGCGCGAGGGTCATGATCACGGGTCGGCGCTCCTTGCCTTTCTGGGCGTGTCCGGCGACCTTCGACTTGGGATCGAGGTTCGTGCCCACTGTGACGGCGCCTTGATTCAAACCCGTTCAGAACGTGTGAAGATTGAGCGCGGAAGCGCGGGGCGATCGTGGCCCGGGCGGAGTCTACCCGCCGCGGGTTCCCGGCGTGAGGGTGCGCTGGGCCTGCTCGAAGTACGGGGAAAGTGTGGTGAGGTCGCGCTCCAGCAGGTGCCGGTGGTACGCCGCGAGCAGGCGGCTGGCGCGCAGGATCGCCCTCAGCGAGGCGACGCGGGCCTCGGGTTGGGTGCCGCCGGGCTCGGCGAGGTTGCGGAGAAGCCGCACGGTCTCGACGCGGACGCGCCAGGCGTCCGCCGGGGGCTGGGAGGCGACCACCGCGCCCTGCGACGGGCTGAAATGAACGATCTCCGTCGCCCGCAACGCGTCGGGCAGTTCGAGCCGGGGAGCGAACCCGAGTTCCCGGCACAGCGCCCACTGGAAGCGCAGGACCGCGCCGGGCGTCGCCACCGGCTCGTCCATGGCCCGCAAGGACGCGAGCGCCGCATCGAACAGCCCCGGGTGCGGGTCCATCGGTCGCAGCGCGTGGTGCAGCACGTCGGCGATCATCATCGCGCCGTTGTGGGCCAGAAGGTCCGACCGCGCGGCCCGGAAGACCTCGCGCAGGTCCCAATCGGTGAGCGTGGCGAGTTCGGAGTTGGGCTTGATCGAAGCGCCGAGTTCTCCCAGCGTCAACGGTTCAAGCCCGCCGCTGAACGACGAGCGGTCTCGGCGCGAACCCTTCGCCAGCCCACGGACGCTCCCGTGCTCGCGCGTGAACAGCGACGCGGTCTGGGACGTTTCGGAGTAGTCCCAGGTGCGGAGCACGATGGCCTGGTCTCGGATCGGGGGCACGGCGGGCTTCTCGGTGGCGGCGTCCGGGGTGCGGTGTCAGGGGTCCGGGGTCAGGGAGCGGCGGGCGCGCTGAGCACCACGCACGCCGACCCGCAGGAAACGACGATCACGCCGTCCGCGATGGCCACCGCCGAGGGCGCTCGGGGCAGTTCGATCCGGGCCTGCCCCAGCGCCTTGCCGCTGGCGAGCGAGACGACGTGGACGTTGAACAGCCCGCCGTCGATCATGCCGGGATCGGGCGATTCCGCGGGCCCGGTCTCGACGATGGCGGCGGCGGTCTGGCCGAGCTGCGGCGGGTAGACGACGGTGTCCCGCCCGAGGGCGTCGGCGGCGACGATGGCGCCCGCCGCGTCGTGGATCACCAGACCGCGCGTCGTCACCAGAGCCGTGCGTTGGCCCAGCGTCACCAGCGAGGCGTCGACGAACGCCTGGTCGGACTTGCCCAGCGTGTCGAACGGCGCGGAGGCGGGCTGACCGGTGGCGGCGTCGAGCGCGTGCAGGCGACCGTTGCGGTCGCGGACAATCACGCGCCCCTGCACCGACCACCCCTCGAACGAGTCGGTCAGCGGCGCGCTCTCGTGACGCCACCGCGCCTCGACCCGCGCGGTATCCGCGAGCACGATCTGCTGCTCGGTGGCGTAGGCGAGGGCGCCGTCGTCCGAGAGCGTCACCCAGCGCACGTCGGTCGGTTCGGGGATCGTGCCCTGCGAGACGCCCGTGCGGGCTCCCACCACCTGGACGATGCACACGGTCTGTTCTTCGGGGGCGGACTCGTCCGGCTTCGCCGGTTCATCGGGAGACCGCGCGGGGCGGGCCGGCGTGCCGGCGACCACGAGCGCGCCGTCGCTCATCGCCGCGTCGTACACGCGGTCGACCCCCAGTTCCGCGGCCCACAGCAGGCGCCCGCTGTCGTAATCGAACGATGCCGCCCGACCCACCCGATCCAAGAGGATCATGGTGCGGTCGTCGATCAAGACCACCAGTTCGCTGGCGGGTACCTGGCTGCGGAGCGGGGTCTCGATGCGCTCGTCGGCGGCGGGGAAGGGCCGGCGCGAGCGCTCGGTGAACAGGGCGCGGAAACTCGGCACCTCCCACATCGCCTGCCCGGTGTTGATGTCGCGCCGGGTCAGGGCGCGGTCGGTCCGCGCGCCCTGGTCGGCGCGGCGGGCGACGAGCAGCGACCGAGCGTCCATGCGGAGGTACGCCTCGGCCTGCGGGTC
>JAFLCM010000420.1 GCA_017303565.1 Planctomycetota bacterium | reverse complement strand
CACGACCGCGCGGCGGCGCTCGTACTCGAACGCGCCGTCGATCGCGCCGCCGAGGCCGTCGCTGTGCGGGATCCAAGGCGTGGCGATGCCGGACGAGCGGCGCGTGTGCGTGGAGATCAGCCCGCCCACGCCGTCGACCCGGTCGAGTTCGAAGGCGAACTCGCGGAGGCTCTCCTTCGCGGCGACAAAGGCCGCGTCGTACGAACCCGGCGCGACGGGGGCGCTGGTGACGTGCGGCGGCCTGGCGGCGCAGCCCGAGAGCGCCGGCACGCACGCCGCCGCGAAAATCATCACGCGGTGAACGAGACGCGTCATGGCGGAGAGTGTACCGTTTTACTCTCCGATCGACCGAGCGGCGGAACGCACGCCCGCCGGGCTTCGGGGCTCACACCCAACCGGACAAACAGCCATGGCTCTGCCCTCAGGAAACGCGATCGTCGCCCAGTCGGGCGGCCCCTCCGCCGTCATCAACCAGTCGCTCGTGGGCGTCATCGAGTCGCTCCGCGGTCGCGACGAGGTGAAAAAGGTCCTCGGGGCGCGCCACGGCGTGAAGGGCATGACCACCGGGCAGATCACCGACCTCTCGGGCGTGCCCGCCGAGACGCTGGAAGCGGTGGCAAGGACGCCGTCGTCGGCGCTGGGCTCGACGCGCGACAAGCCCGACCGCGGGTACTGCGAGAAGATCCTCACCGCGCTCAAGCAGAACGATGTTCGCTACTTCTTCTACATCGGCGGCAACGACTCGTCCGACACCTGCCGGATCGTCAGCGAGATGGCCCGCTCGACCGGGTACGACCTCCGCGCGTTCCATGTGCCCAAGACCATCGACAACGACCTGATGGAGAACGACCACACGCCGGGCTTCGCGTCGGCGGCGCGGTACGTGGCGATGAGTTTCATGGGCGACAACCTCGACAACCGGGCGCTGCCGGGGATCAAGCTGAACGTGGTGATGGGGCGTCACGCGGGCTTCCTGACCGCCTCGAGCGCGATGGCCCGCGTCGCCGGCGGGCGCGAGGACGACGGCCCGCACCTCATCTACGTCCCCGAGTCGCCGCTGAGCCTCGACCGCTTCGTCGCCGACGTCGATGGTGTGTACCGCAAACTCGGCCGCTGCCACATCGCGATCAGCGAGGGCGTGAACGACGAGAAGGGCGAGAGCATCGGCGCGGGGCTCATCAAGGGCGAGGCCGACGCCCACGGCAACGCGCAGCTCTCCGGCTCGGGCGCTCTCGGCGATCAACTGGTCGAACTGCTGAAGAAGCGTCTCACCCCCGCCGGCGGCAAGGCACCCCGGGCCCGCGCCGACACGCTCGGTTACGCGCAGCGCTACTGGCCCGACCCCTCGCCGGTGGACTCGAAGGAGGCCCGCGAGGTGGGCCGCTTCGCCGTGCAAACGGCCCTGAAGGGTGATCTCACCGAGGCGTCGATCTGCATCCGGCGCGTGAGCAAGCCGGGCGAAGCGTACCGGTCCGAGATCGCCGCGGTGCGCCTCGACATGGTCGCGGCCAAGACCCGGCACCTGCCCAAGGAGTTCCTGGCGAACGGGAACAACGTGACACCGGCGTTCATCGAGTGGTGCCGCCCGCTGGTGGGCGACCTGCCCAAGGTCGGATGGCTGTAACCAACGGCGGAGGACCGGGCCCGGGTCCGGTGCGGGGCCGGGTGACCCCCGGCTCCGTACACTGATGGCCCCGTGGCCCTCCTGGAAGCGTCCAACCTGGTGAAGTCGTTCGGCGGGCGGCGCGTCGTCGCCGACGTGTCGTTCCAGGTGGACGCGCGGGAGATCGTGGGCCTGCTCGGGCGCAACGGCGCCGGCAAGACCACGAGTTTTCGCATCGCCATCGGGATGATCGACGCCGACTCGGGCGCCGTCCGGTTCGCGGGGCGCGACGTGACGGGAACGCCCATGTACGCGCGGGCCCGCCTGGGCATGGGCTACCTGTCGCAGGAGCCCAGCGTCTTCCAGCGGATGACGTGCGAGCAGAACCTGCTGGCCATCCTGGAGACGCGCCGCCTGTCCGCGGCGGAGCGCAAGAACAAGTGCCGCCAACTGCTCGAGCAGTTCAACCTCACCCACAAGGCGGGCGACCAGGCACGGACGTGCTCGGGCGGCGAGCGCCGCAAACTCGAGATCGCGCGGGCGCTGGTCTCCGAGCCGCGCCTGATCCTCCTCGACGAGCCGTTCAGCGGCGTCGATCCGCTCGCGGTCGAGGACCTGCAGCGCGAGATCCAGCGGCTGACGCAGATGGGCATCGCGGTCCTCATCACCGACCACAACGTGCAGCAGACGCTCCGCGTGTGCCACCGGGCGTACATCATCAACGAGGGCCGGGTGCTCCGCGAGGGCGCGCCCAAGGAACTCATTAACGATGAGATGGTGCGCACCGCGTACCTCGGCTCAATGTTCCGCGGCGACGAGTTCGATCACCATCCGCCCGGGCCCGGTCGCTCGGGCGTGACCGCGGGGGGCGTGAAGGAGAGGTCGCGATGACGCGGGATTTTCGATCGGGCGGCGCCCGCGTTGCCGTGGCCGCGCTGCTGGGGTGCCCCCTGCTGCTGGGGTGCGTGGACCGTCGGCTGGCGATCACGTCCGAGCCACCGGGCGCGACGGTGCTGCTGAACGACGCCGAGGTCGGTGCCACGCCGTGCGAGGTGGAGTTCACCTACTTCGGGACGTACGACGTGCGGCTGCACAAGGACGGGTACGAGCCGCTGGTGACAAAGGCCGAGGCGAAAGCCCCGCCGCACGAGTGGCCGGGGCTGGACCTCGCGGCCATGGCGGTGCCGACGACCAAGAGAACCCGGATCGAGTGGCACTTCACGCTGACGCCGGCGGTGGTGGACGACGCGGCGCTGATGGCCCGCGCCTCGGAACTGGCGGGCAGGGCCGCGGAGCAGGCGCCCCCCGCGACACCGACCTCCGCGTCCGAACCGCCCACGCCCAAGCCCTAACCGATCACCCGCGCCGGCACGCCGACGACCGTCGCCCCGTCGGGCACGTCCCTCGTCACCACCGCCCCGGCCCCGAC
>JAFLCM010000042.1 GCA_017303565.1 Planctomycetota bacterium | reverse complement strand
GCCATGGTCCCTCGTCCATTCCGAGCCGTTCGAGACGCGATCCGAAGCCGTCCAACGAGAGAGGTGGCTCAAGTCCGGGGTGGGCCGTGCTTGGCTCGATGAGACGCTTGGTGAGCGCGGTCGGCGGAGGCACCGCACTCACCCGCTCGCGATCGGCGTCGGAGTGCCGTCCGGGGCCGTCGCCACCAGCACCACCTCGCCGCCCGTCACGTGGATCTCCTGGTTGATCGACGGGCGGTACGCCTTCACTTCGACTCGGGTGCGGATACTGGTGCGACCGACTTTCACCGTGTTCGCCCACAGGCTGAGGATGTCGCCCACTTCGACCGGGCGGTGGAACTCCACCTTTTCGAACGCCACGGTGACGTAGCGCAGCGGCGCCTGGCGCAGCGCCTCGATCCACGCCGCCTGGTCGATCAGCGACAGGATCACGCCACCGAAGATGCTCCCCTGCGGGTTGATGTCGTGCGGCATCATGACGACGCGGATGGCGGGCGAGTCGGCGGGGGGCTTCATCGAGGTCCTCCGAAGGTCGAAGCGGGATCGGACACGCGAACCCTAGCGCCGGGTACAGTCTCGCCGATGCGACTGTTCATCGTGCGCCACGGCAAGGCCGAAGACCGCGCCGCCCATCACGGGGCCGACCGCGATCGGCGTCTCACGCCCCGCGGCGTGCGCCAGGCGGAGTTCCTCGCTCACGCCGTCGCACCGTTCATGCCCCAAGGCGGTCGCGCCGTGGTCAGCCCGGTCGAGCGTGCCCGCCAGACCGGCGTCATCCTCGCCGGCGCGCTGGGCCTGAACCCCGATTTCGACGACCGCCTTTCCACCAGTTTCGGGATCGAAGAGGCGCTTGCTGTGGTGGGGGAGGCGCGCGACGCCGGGACACGCAGCGGTTCGCGGTCTGCGCTGCTCATCATCGGGCACAACCCCACGCTTGAGGAACTGGTCTGGTGGCTCAGCCCGAAGGGCGCTCAGCACAGCGAGCTCAGGACAGGTGAGTGCGTGGTGTTCGACCTCCGGGGCGATCTCCGGCGCGGGTGCGGGGAATGGGTGGCCCGGCTGCGTCTCGAAGATTGATGGCGAGGGCGGGAGCCTCGCCGACGTACAGTCTCGGCCATGCGAACCCACTCTCGACGCGCCGTGCCGCTCGCGCTCCTGGCTCTCGCTCTTGCCTCGGCGGCCTCCCCGTCATGCTCGCGCTCGACGCCGCACGTGTCGATCGGCGCCTCGGGCTCCGACAGCCGCGCCGGCGCGGTCGAGCCCACCCCGGGCATCCTGTCCGAAGAAGAATGGACGTTCGGCGGCGTGCAGGGCAGCATCGTCCGCACCGAGCACTACCGCATCTTCACCACGGAGAAGAACCCGGTCATCAAGTCGCGGATGATCACCTTCGTCGAGTACGCCCTCGCTCATTACCGCACCGCGCTGGCCCCCTTGCCCGCGCCGCCCATGCGCCTCGACACCTACCTGATGGACAACCGCCCGCAGTGGGAGCGCGTCACCCAGCGCCTCGCTGGCGAACAGGCGAACGAACTCACCCGCATCCAGCGCGGCGGGTTTGCCTTCAACGGGATCGGCGTTTACTACGATTTGGGCCTGTTTGACACGCTCGCCATCGCCGCCCACGAGGGCTGGCACCAGTACACCCAGCGCACCTTCAAGGACCCCCTCCCCGTCTGGCTCGAGGAGGGCATCGCGGTTTGGATGGAGGGGCACAAGTGGAACGGCGGCGTGCCGGTCTTCGCCCCGTGGACCAACCTGGAGCGATTCGACCAGCTCCGCCGCGCCATGAGCCGCGACGGGTTCATGCCGCTGAGCAAACTTATCAACTCGCGCCCGCAGGACTTCCTCGGCGAGGGCGATTCACTCCTGCTCGACTACTACGCCCACCTCTGGGCCCTCGTGCAGTTCATCAACACCGCCGAGGGCGGCAAGTACGCGCCCAAGCTCCGGGAACTCCTCGACGATTGCGTGCGCGGCAACCAGCGCAAAACCGTCGCGTCGCGCGTCAGCGAACGCGCCGCCGTGAGCGCCCTCGCGACGCGCCTGGGCCCCGCGGTCTTCCAGGCCTACTTCAGCGCGGACCTGGATCAGGCCGAGGTCGAGTTCAAGCAGTTCGTGTCCCGGCTGATCGCGCCCGGCGCACGCGACGCGATCGTGCAGGGGCGCGCTCCCGCGGGCGTCGCCGGCGAGAAGTGATTTTCCACGCCCGATAAATGACCGCTCGGCGCGAGTTGAACCGTTCGCGGCTGCCATCAACCACGCGCCGCGGAATCACGCACATCCGGGAATCTGCTGAGGCACTCCGATCGAATTTCCTCTCGCGGTGCGGGAACCGCGTTTCTCCGCGTCCCGTATCGCTGCGGTGAGCGGATTTCACTGTCCGACCGCGGAGAAAGCGGCGCATGGAACGCCGAGGTCGGAAATGAACTCTTGCCTTCATCGTGGTTTGCGGGTATCTTGAACGCGGAAAAGGGCGGTTCAACCCCGCGACAACTGAATAGCGGTTTTCACGTCCGATAACTCGGCGTGGATCATCACTCTGCCCTGCGTACCCGGGCCCCTCGGTCCTGGAGAGCGCAGGCTCCCAACCCAGGCTTCCCTCTTACTCAACGCCCCGGACTTGCAGCCATGCAGGTCTGGGGTTTTGCTTTTCAGGGGCTTCCAATCAGCACGTCAGTTGGACACTTTGACGAACTGATACCCGCCCATCGTGGCGCCCCACACCTGGTTGCCCGAGGCGTCGAAGCCGCGGTCCCAGGAGACCAGCCCGTCGTGGCGCACCGTGACCTCGCTGGTGGCATACGACGCGCCGCGCAGGTCGCTGGGGCAGGAGGTGGCGCCGGTCGCGCCGCGGAACTCGCGCTTGGCCTCGTCCCACGTCAGGGTGATCTCGCACCCGGCGCGAGTCGTGAGCAGTTGCGGCGTGAGGTCGTTGAACTTGGAGGGGTCCTGCCACGCGCCCGCGTACCCCAGCGGGTCCCCGGGAAGGGTGTAGACCTCGCTGATAAACGTCTTGGCGTCGGACGAGGTGACGCGGTAGATGCGCTGGCGGTAGGGGCGGTCGGGCTTGTCGGCCATGGCCTGCTCGACGTACAGCCAGCGCCCGTCGCGGCGCTCGGGCCAGATCGGGGCCATGATCAGCCGCACGTTGAGGAAGTGCTCGGGGTCCTGCGCCGACTGGGCCTCGCTGCTGAACGTGCCGGCCATCCAGGAGGCGAGGACGTCGAGCCGCGCGGCCGCGCCGCCCTTGCCCGCGCCGGCGCAGCCCGTCAGGGCGAGCGAGGCACAGAAGAGGGCGGCGGCGACCGGAACTGAAAGGCGATTCATGCGTGCTCCTGAAATCGGGCTTTGTGCGCTGGACGAGAAACCGGGAATCGTGGGGTGCGAAGCGGAGGGTACTGTCACTGGGTCCGGATCGCCTGACGCGGACTGTTGACCTGAGGGCCGCGGGCTCCTAACACTCGCTTGAAGCGATTGTTTCACACGGAGACCGCATGACTTCAACGACAGAGTCCAGCAACGCCAACACCCGTGAACGACTGATGGACGCCGCGGGCGAGCTGTTCGCCGCCAGCGGATTCCGCGACGTAACCGTCCGCCAGATCTGCCAGAAGGCGCAGGCCAACATCGCGGCGGTGAACTACCACTTCCGCGACAAGGAGAGCCTGTACCGCGAGGTGGTGCTGAGCGCGTACCGCACCGCGCGCGAGCGGTATCCGTTGAACGTCGGCGTGACGGACGCCGACCCGCCCGAGAAGCGGCTCCGCGCGTTCGTTCGCGGCATCCTGGGGCGGATCTTCGACGAGTCCAACCCGCCGTGGGGGCGGCTGCTGGCGCGGGAGATGGTGGACCCGACGCACGCGCTCGACGGCGTGGTGGAGGAGGGGATGCGCCCGCAGTACGCGCTGCTGTCGTCGATCGTGAAGCAGGCGGCGGGCACGGGTTTGACCGAGGCGCAGTTGGCGCGGCTGTGCGAGGCGATCGTGGGGCAGGTGCTGGTCTACCACACCTGCCGCGTGGTCATGCAGAAGGTGACGCCCGGCGGCGCGCCCGGGCGCGAGCAGATCGACGAGCTGTCCGACCACATCGTCGCGTTCTCGATGGGCGCGATCAGGGCCGTGACAGCCCCGCCGGGAGGCAAGCGGTGAACTTCGTCGCGCTGCGGATGCTGATGGGCGACCGGGCGAAGTTCCTGGGCATCATCATGGGCCTGACGTTCGCGAGCCTGCTCATCACGCAGCAGTCTTCGATCTTCGTCGGCATCATGACGCGGACGTTCGGTTTCATCACCGACACCGCCCTTCCCGAAGTGTGGGTCATGGACCCGAAGGTCCAGTTCATCGACGACGTGAAGCCGTTGCGGGACACGATGCTCCAGCGGGTCCGCGGCGTCCCCGGCGTCGAGTGGGCGGTCCCGCTCTACAAGGGCCTGATCAAGGCCCGCCTCGACAACGGGAACTTTCAGCAGTGCAACGTCATTGGTCTGGACGACGCCACGCTCATCGGGGGTCCGCCCGAGATGGTCGAAGGCTCGATCGCGGACCTGCGGAAAGCCGACGGCGTGATCGTCGACGTCGTGGGCGCTTCGACGAGGCTGGCGAAGATCCCGCGCGACGCCGACGGCAAGCCCATCCGGGGCGCGAAGCCCGAGCCGCTCAAGATCGGCGACACGCTAGAACTCAACGACCGGCGCGCGGTGGTCGTCGGCATCTGCCGCAACAGCCGCACGTTCCAGAGCCAGCCGGTGATCTACACGACCTACAGCCGCGCCACCGTGTTCGCGCCCAAGGAGCGGAAACTGCTCAGTTTCGTGCTGGCCCAGCCGGCGGGAGGCCTGTCGGGCGCCGACCTCGTGGCCCGGATCGAGGCCCAGACGGGCCTCATGGCCCAGACTCGAAGCGAGTTCTCCTGGACCACGATCATGTACTTCATCCGGTACACCGGCATCCCCATCAACTTCGGCATCGCCGTGACGCTCGGGTTCCTGGTGGGCACCGCGATCGCCGGGCAGACGTTCTACAACTTCACGCTCGACAACCTCAGGCACTTCGGCGCGTTGAAAGCAATGGGCGCCGGCACGCTGCGACTGCTCGGCATGATCGTGCAGCAGGCGCTGGTGGTCGGGCTGATCGGTTACGGGCTAGGAGTCGGCCTTGCCGCGCTGGTCCCCGTGTTGTCGGGCGGCTCGGAGCTGGCTTTCCGCCTGCTGTGGCAGACCCTGGCGCTGACCGGGGTGGCGGTCACGGTCATCTGCGTGCTGGCTGCGATGATCTCGATGGTGAAGGTGATCCGCCTGGAACCGGCGATCGTGTTCAAGGGGTGACGTGTCCCACAAGGCGGCGCGATTTGTATCAAATCCCGTTGACTCGGTTGACGGCACGCGATAGATTAATGGTGTTAACTCAATCGTCCTCGATTGGGTCGCCCGTCGCGCGATGTTCTCGGCCCGTTTGCCCGGATGCCCTTGCCCATGCCCTCACTGGACCGTCGAGCCCGCGAGAAGGCCGCCGTGCAGGAAAAGATCCTGGACGCTGCGCGGGAGCAGTTCCTTTCGGGGGGCTACGAGGCGGTGAGCCTGCGGAAGATCGCGGAGGCGATTGAGTACACGCCCCCGGCGATCTACACGCACTTCAAGGACAAGACCGACCTGTTGCGCGAGGTGTGTCGGCGCGACTTCGCGGCGCTCGACGAGGTGTTCCTGAAACTCGGGACGGTGGCGGACCCGGTGGAGCGGATCTACCGGATCGGGACGACGTACATCCGTTTCGCGCACGAGCACCCCAAGCACTACCGGTTCATGTTCATGACGCCGGGGCTGGCGACGGTGGTGCCGCCGACGGCGGAGGACCTGGCGCAGGCGAACGACCCGGACCAGGACGCGTACGCGTTCCTGGTGATGACGGTGAAGCAGGCGATCGCGGCGGGGCGGTTCCGTGAGGAGTACGCCGGCGCGGAACTGTCGGCGCAGACGCTGTGGGCGGGGGTTCACGGGGTGGCGTCGCTCGAGGTGACGCACGCGGAGTGCCCGTGGGTGCGGCTGGGCCCGCTGGAGGCGCGTTCGGGCGCGATGTGCGCCGCGGTGCTGCGGGGCATGCTGAAGAACCCGGCGGAGCTGGAGGCGTTCGCATGAACTTCGTGGCGCTGCGGATGCTGACGGGCGACCGGGCCAAGTACCTTGGGATCCTCTTCGGGGTGACGCTGGC
The DNA here is from genome assembly GCA_017303565.1 of Planctomycetota bacterium. Taxonomy (GTDB): domain Bacteria; phylum Planctomycetota; class Phycisphaerae; order Phycisphaerales; family UBA1924; genus JAFLCM01. The sequence goes on along the minus strand of JAFLCM010000042.1, from coordinate 4,442 downwards.
GACGCTGCTGATCGTTCACCAGGTGACGATTTTCACGGGGCTGATGGCGCGGACGTGGAGCGTGGTGCGCGACCTGCGGGATTCCTCGGGCGTGGACCTGATCGTCGCCGACCCGAACACCGAGTTCCTGAACGATGCGCGCCCGCTCGCGGACACGGACCTTCAGCGTGTTCGTTCGGTGCCGGGGGTGGAATGGGCGGTGCCGATGGGGTTCACTCCGGTGAAGGCGCGGATGCCCGGGGGGCGGTTCCGCACCTGCATCGTCGTGGGCCTGGACGACGCGACGCTGATCGGCGGGCCTTCCAAGTTCGCGGAAGGGACGATCGGCGACCTGCGCAAGCCCGACGCGGTGGTGATCGATGCTCTGGACGCGGCGAAACTGCTGGCCACGACGGACGCCGACGGGGTCAAGCGCGTGCCGGGCGTCGGCGATGTGATCGAGATCAACGACCAGAAAGCCCGGGTGGTGGCGACGAGCCTGAACACCCGCCCGTTCCTGTCCCAGCCGATCGTGTACACGACGCTGAGCAACGCGCGGCGGTGGGCGCCGCCGGAGCGACGGCAACTGGCGTATGTGCTGGTGAAGGCCCGCGCTGAGGCGGACATGTCGGCGCTGCGCGAGGCGATCGGCGCCCGCACCGGCCTGCGCGCCGATTCGGTGCTGGGCTTCGGCTTCCGGACCGTCGGCTACTTCATCCGCAACACCGGCATCCCGGTGAACTTCGGGATCACCATCCTGCTCGGGTGCGTGGTGGGCGTGGCGATCAGCGGGCAGACCTTCTTCCTGTTCGTCCTCGACAACATCCGCCAGTTGGCGGCGCTGAAAGCGATGGGCGCGACCGACTTCACGCTGGTCCGCATGACGCTCACGCAGGCGTCGCTCGTCGGCGTGCTGGGCTACGGCCTGGGCGTGGGCGGGGCGTGGCTCTTGGTCGTGCCGTTCTTCAAGGGCACGGACCTGGAGTTTGACCTCTACTGGCAGGTCCTGGCGCTGGCGGGGGCGCTCATCGCGGCGATCGTGCTGGCGGCGTCGGTGGTGAGCCTGCGCAAGGTGCTCACGCTGGAGCCGGCGGTGGTGTTCAAGGGGTAGGGGAAGGCAAGAGGCACGAGGCAAGAGGCAAGAGGCAAGAGTCGATGATGTTCGTGGCGCTCAAGATGCTCGTCGGCGACCGGCTGAAGTACCTCGGCCTGGTGGTCGGCCTCGCGTTCGCCGCGATGCTCATCACGCAGCAGGCGTCGATCCTGGTTGGGCTGGCGCACCAGACCGGTTCGTTCGTGCGCGACACGTCGCAGGCGGACCTTTGGGTCATGGACCCGGAGGTCCGGTTCAGCCAGGACTCGCTGGCGCTGCAGGACACGGTGCTGCAGCGGGTGCGGGGCGTGGCGGGGGTGGAGTGGGCGGTTCCGATGTACCAGGGGTTCCTGCGGGCGAAACTCCCGGACGGCTCGCAGCAGTTGTGCATCCTGGTGGGGCTGGACGACGCGACGCTGATGGGCGGACCGCCGACGATGGTGCAGGGCCGGCTGGCGGACCTGCGTCAGAACGCGGGGATCCTGATCGACGAGGACGCGCGGAAGACGAAGATGCGGATGCGCCGCGGCGGCGACCGCGGGCTGGAGGTGGGCGACCGCCTGACCATCAACGACCAGGACGCGCGGGTGGTCGGCACCTACCGCGCCAGCAAGTCGTTCTTCTGGGAGCCGGTGGTCTACACGACGTACACGCGGGCGCTGCGGTACGCGCCGCGGGAGCGGAAACTGCTGACGTACGTGATGGTGAAACTCCGCCCGGGCGCGGACGCGGCGGGGGTGGCCGCGGAGATCGAGCAAGCCACGTCCCTGAAGGCTCGGACGAACGAGCAGTTCGCCGAGATCACCGCCAACTACATCCTGAAGGAGACGGGGATCCTCGTGAACTTCGGGCTGGCGGTGGGGCTGGGCTTCGTCATCGGGGCGCTGGTGGCCGGGCAGATGCTCTACAACTTCACGCTGGACAACATCCGCCACTTCGGGGCGCTCAAGGCGATGGGCGCGGGCAACGGGACGCTGGTGGCGATGGTCGCGGTGCAGTCGTTGACGGTGGGGGCGCTGGGGTACGGCGTGGGGATCGGGATGGGGAGTCTCCTGGGGAAGATCGTGGGCGACGCGGGGCTGGCGTTCCGCATGCCGTGGCAGATCCCGGTCTTCTCCGCCGGCGCGATCCTGCTGATGTGCCTGCTGGCGGGGGTGCTGAGCAGCGTCCGGGTGCTGAGACAAGAGGCGGCGGTGGTGTTCCGGGGCTAGGCGGGCAGGGAAAGTGCCGAGCATCGGGCGAAGCAGACGAGACGAACAAGTGGCTTCCGAGGTGAACCGAACATGACGACCGCGACGATGGACACTCCGAGAAAACCCGATGCGCTGCCCGACAGCCGCGCTCCGCTGGCGGTCAGTTGCCGCGGCGTGACCAAGGCGTACGGTCAGGGCCAGTCGAAGGTGATGGCGCTGCGGGGCGTCGACCTGACGATCGCCTGCGGCGAACTGATGATGCTGGTGGGCCCTTCGGGGTGCGGCAAGACGACGCTGATCAGCGTGATCGCGGGCATCCTCGACCGCGACGAGGGCGAGTGCGGCGTGTTCGGCAACGACTTCGCGCACATGTCGCAAAGGGCCAAGACGCGGTGGCGGGGGTCGAACATCGGTTTCGTGTTCCAGGCGTTCAACCTGCTGCCGACGCTGAACGCGGCGGAGAACGCGGCGGTGCCGCTGATGATCCTCGGGGAGGGGCGGCACGCGGCGGTGAAGAGGGCGCGGGAGATGCTCGACCGCGTGGGGCTGGGCGACCGGTGGAAGAGCCTGCCGTCGCAGCTCTCGGGCGGCCAGCAGCAGCGGGTGGCGATCGCGCGGGCGCTGATCCACGGGCCGAAACTGATCGTGTGCGACGAGCCGACGAGCGCGCTGGACCACGAGACGGGGCACGTAATCATGCGGCTGATGAAGACGATCGCGGTGGCGGAGGACCGGGCGCTGGTGATCGTGACGCACGACGCACGCATCTTCGGATTCGCGGACCGGATCGCGCGGATGGACGACGGGCGGGTGGAGCGCATCGTGCGCGACCCCGCGGACCTGCAGACCTGAACCAACCGGCCGCGGCGGCTCGGGCGCGCGCGGCAGAGAATCTAGGCAATCCAAGCAAAGGAACAGCCATGTTTGTCAGAAGCATCGTGATCCCGGTGTTGGCGGTGGCGGGCGTGTGCTTGGCGGGGTACACCGTGATGAAGCAGAACCGCCCGGTGGTGCCCGCGCAGCCGGTGGCGCAGCCCGCCAGCCCGCCGTACGCGGACCGGATCGCCGGGGCGGGGCTGGTGGAGGCGAGCACGCAGAACATCGCGATCGGGACGCAGATCGCGGGGGTGGTGAGCCGCGTGGACGTGAAGGCGGGGGACCGGGTGAAGGCGGGGCAGCCGCTGTTCACCATCGACGACCGGCCCTACCGGGCGGAGCTGATGGTGCGTGAGGCGGCGGTGCGCTCGGCGGATGCGGCGCTGGCAAAACTCAAGGCCATGCCCCGGGCCGAGGACGTGCCGCCCGCGGAGGCGCGGGTGTCGGAGATGCGCGCGAGCCTGTCGGACATGCGCGAGCAGCTCGCCATCATGGAGTCGATCGAGGACAAGCGGGCGGTGAGCCGCGACGACATGGTGCGGCGGCGCTTCGCGGTGCCGACCGCCGAGGCGCGGCTGGCGGAAGCGGAGGCGAACCTGGCGCTGCTGAAGGCCGGGGCGTGGGCGCCGGAACTGGCGGTGGCGCAGGCAAACGTTGACGCGGCCCGGGCTCAGGTGGAGCAGGTGAAGACCGACATCGAGCGGTTGACGGTGAAGGCGCCGGTCGACGGGACGGTGATGCAGTGCAACGTGCGGGTGGGCGAGTTCGCGCAGGCGGGGGCACTCTCGACGCCGCTGGTCCTCTTCGGCGACCTGAGCACCATGCACGTCCGTGTCGATATTGATGAGAACGACGCGTGGCGGCTGAGCACTTCGGCCCGGGCGACGGCGTACGTGCGCGGCAACGCGTCGATCTCGACGGCTCTGACGTTTGTCAGGCTGGAGCCGTACGTGGTGCCCAAGAAGTCGCTGACCGGCGAGTCGACCGAGCGGGTGGACACCCGCGTGCTCCAGGTGCTGTACGCCTTCGACCCCAAGGGGCTGCCGATCTATGTCGGGCAGCAGATGGACGTGTACATCGAGGATTCGGGCAAGGGCGGGACGCCCCCGGAGACGCCCAAGCCGGCGGCGGCGAGCGGGGCGTGAGGCGGGCGTGTACTGTCTTCTCCTTCCCCCGTCCTTCTTCGACGGCCGATCTACTCAAACGACCCAAACGGAGTCTCCCCTTGAACAAGCGTGTGCTTCTGACGACGCCCCTGGGCGCGGCGCTGATCGTCTCGCTCTCGGGCTGCGCGGTCGGGC
>JAFLCM010000419.1 GCA_017303565.1 Planctomycetota bacterium | reverse complement strand
GGCGTCGCGGGCGAGGCCGGGGAGGACCACGCCGAACTCCTCGCCGCCGTAGCGGCAGACCGAGGCGCCCTGCGGGGCGGCGGCGGTGAGCCGCGTGGCGAGCTCTTTCAGCACGGCGTCGCCGGCGGCGTGGCCGTGGGTGTCGTTGACGCTTTTGAAACGGTCGGCGTCGATGAACAGGAGCGAGAGCGGCGCGGCGGTGGCCTTGAAGAGCGCGAAGGCGTCGTCGACGACGCGGTCGAAGTGCTTGCGGTTGTGCGCGCCGGTGAGGGCGTCGGTGGTGGCGGCCCTGGCGAGTTCGGCGGCGCTCTGCTTGAGGGTGACGGCCTCGCGCTCGCCCTGCAGGCTGGTCTCGAGCAGGAGTTCGTTCGCCTCGGCCATGATGGCGGCGGCGTCGTACTTCGCGCCCAGGTCCTTGCCGAACTCCTTGCCCAGTTGGCGGGCGGCGTCGCCAACGCGGTCGAGCAGCGACTCCGGGTCGATGGCGCCGTTGCCGAACCACTCGTTGGTGCGGACCAGGAGCGTGGCGGCGGCCTGGCCGGGGAGTTCGGCGCGGGCGACCTCGGCGACGAGGTTGCTGAGTGCGACGACGCGGACGAGGTCGCGGAAGTTCTCGGGGGCGGAGTCGGGGTCGTGGTGCGAGCGGATGGTCTCGACGTGCTGGGCGGGGAGGTTCCACTTCTCGGCGAAGCGGGCGCCGCACTCGCAATGGTCGAAGCCGAGTTCCTTGCGCTCGAATCCGCTGAGAGCGTTGTGAGAGATCGGCGCGGCGGTGAGGATCGCGTCGTATTCGCGGCCCATGGACGCGAAGCAGGCGAGCATGCCGATGTCCTGGAACAGGCAGGCGGTGAAGGCCTCATCGGGGTCGGTGGCGCCGGTGATCGAGGCGATGAGCCTCGCGGCGGTGGCGGAGTAGATGCCGCGGCGCCAGTACTCGGTGAGGTCGAAGCCCGCGCCCTCGACCGAGCGGGTCGAGTCCACGAGGCTGAAGCCGAGGACGAGCGACTTGACGGTCTTGACGCCGAGGAAGCCGATGGCGCGGTTGAGGGTGGCGCACTTCTGGGCCAGGCCGTAGTACGACGAGTTGACGGTCTTGAGGACCTTGGCGGTGAGCGCGGCGTCGGTCTGGATGACCGCGGCGATCTTCTCGAGCGGGACGTTGGGGTCGCGTGTGAGCGCGAGCACCTCGACCGCGACGCCGGGCAATGAGGGCAGCGCCTTGCAGGCAAGGACTTGGTCGATCGAGACGGGCACGATCACCTCACGTCAGAGACGCCGAAACGAGGGCGACGGGGTCGCCCGGGCGGCGTTGGTTGTTCCTGACGGGCGATCTGGGCCCGTTGCCTCACCACGAATCCCCCCGACGAGGCGGGGTGTGTCATCGGGGTTTTCAGGGGTGCGATTCAATCGTGGGGGACGGGGTTCACCCGATTCGGGGTCGGGTCGATCCGGCGACCTCCGCCCGCAAGAAAAAAGGCGAACCGGGTGGTTCGCCTTCGCGGGTGAGCGGCGGAGATGGGCCACGCGTTAGCGGACCGCGACGATGCGGGCCCGGCGGCCGGCGGTCACCCGCAGGAAATGGACGGCGATGATCACGAGGGTGAGCATCGCGAGCGAGGCGAAGGTGGCGAAGCCGGCGGTGGCGCCGCTGTGCTGCTTGACGAGCAGTTCGAGGCTCTGGGCCAGTTCGTGGTCCGAGGTGTTCGCGGCCCACCAGGTGAAGACGCGCTTGGCGAGGATCGCCTGCACGGTCATCGCGGCGACGATCGAGCCGACGAGGCCGAGTTGGGCGATGATGAAGCCCCAGCGGCGCTGGGAGCGCTCGCCGCGGACCCACTTCCACGCCTCGACGAAGGGCATGGAGCAGGCCATGAGGAGGTAGAAGAGTCCGCCGATACCGGTTCCGGGAACGCCGACGACCATGGGAGAGTCCTTGGTGAAATGGCCGGTGTGGAGTGGCCAGTGGGGGTTGGGGGAAGTGGGCCGAGTGGCCGAGTGGCTGGGTGGCTGAGTGGCTGAGTGGTTCTTCAGTGGCCCTTCTCGAAGACGTGGACGCGCTTCTTGACGATGAGCTCGCGCCAGACGGCGTTGAGGGTGAAGTAGGCGTTGACGAAGCGCATGACGAAGAAGCCGGGGAGGCTGGTGAGCGCCTTGAGTGTTTCGCCGCGCTGCCAGGCTTTGATGAGGACGGGCACGGCGACGGCGGGGAGGTCGATGAAATAGCCCAGCAGGAACAGCGGGCTGACGGTGATCGCGAGGACGGGCAGGACCAGCAGGAACGCGAGGCTGGCGAGGGTTGCGTCCCAGAGGCCGACGGCGACCACGGAGCGAAGGAACGGGACGTGCAGCACCTCGCGCCAGTGGACCATGACGGTCTGGATGAAGCCGCAGGACCAGCGGCGGAGTTGGCGCGAGAGGAAAGTGAAGTTGTGCGGCTCGATGGGGTAGCAGACCGCCTCGGGGACGAAGCGGACGCGCCAGCCGTCCATGTAGACGACCCAGGTGAGGTCCATGTCCTCGGCGACGGTGCGGGTGGGCCAACCGCCCTTTTCCTTCAGGAGGCTGGTCCGGTAGACGCTGAAGCAGCCCGAGGCGAGAAGGGGGCGCTCGTAGTAGTCCTGGATGGGCTTGTAGAGGCTGAAGGCGAAGAGGTACTCGACGTAGCGCCCGCGCTCCCAGATGGTGTTCACGTGGCGCGGCAGGACGTAGCCGCAGGCGGCGGCGACCTTGGGGTCGTCCATCGCCTTCATGAGGACCTCGATCGCGTCGGGGGCGAGGGTGGTGTCGGCGTCGATGGCGAGGGTGAAGTCGCTGTCGACGAACTGGAGGGCGTGGTTGAGGGCGGTGGCCTTGGAGCCGGTGTTGCGGGGCGTGCGGATGACGCGCACGCCGCAGGAACGGGCCACGTCGACGGTGCCGTCGGAGGAGCAGTCATCGACGACGATGATCTCGTCGGGCCTGACGGTCTGGGCCTGGACGGAGCGGATGGTGTCGGCGACGCAGGCGGCCTCGTTGTAGGCGGGGATGAGGACGCAGACTCCGGTG
>JAFLCM010000418.1 GCA_017303565.1 Planctomycetota bacterium | reverse complement strand
GCGTCCGTTCGCGAACATCGTGAACGCGGAGCGGCGGCACGCGGCAGCGATCGAGGCGCTGATGCTCCGGTACGGTGTGGAGGACCGGATCGTGGAGCCGAGCCCGATCCCGGCGGTGCCGGACTCACTTCGCAAGTGCTGCGATCTGGCGGCGTGCCTGGAGCGTGAGAACATTGGGATGTACGACCGGCTGGCGGAAGGGGTCACGGAGAGGGACATCCTCGCGACCTTCAGGAACCTGCAGACGGCGTCGCGCGATCGGCACCTGCCCGCGTTTGAGCGAGCGTCCGGGCGCGGCGCCTGACGAACCTGGACGGGGCTCACGCGCGCAGTGGCTTCCGCGGAGACGTCGAACGGCGTATGTTCGGGTTGCCCCCCTGCCGCGTGAGCGAGATTCAACGCCCCGCGACCCCACCGGTACGATGTGAGACCCACGCCGATCGGAGTTGCGACGCAGGGGCGTCCCCGTGTCGGCGGCATGTTGAAGGACCAACGATGAACCTCTCGACCGTTCGCAAACCCGCGGGTTTGTTCGTGCTGTTCGCCTCGGTGCTGGCCGGCTCGGCGTTCGGGCAGGACGCTCCCCCGCCCGCCGCCGCCGCTCCTGAGGCCAAGGCGCCCGAGGCTGCGGCGAAGACCGTCCACGTGGTGCTGAGCACGAACTTCGGTGACATCGTCTTGGAACTCGACGCCGAGAAGGCGCCGGTCAGCGTGGCGAACTTCCTGAACTACGTCGACAAGGGCTTCTACAACACGACGCTGTTCCACCGGGTGATGCCGAACTTCATGATCCAGGGCGGCGGATACGGCGCGGGCCTGATCGAGAAGTCCGGCACCGACGCCGCGATCAAGAACGAGTGGCAGAACGGGCTGAAGAACGTGCGCGGCGCGATCGCGATGGCGCGGACGCGGCTCCCCGACAGCGCGACGGCCCAGTTCTTCATCAACACCGTGGACAACCCGCGGCTGGACGCCACCGATGAGGCCACCAAGCAGTCGCTGGGCGGAGCCGGGTACGCGGTGTTCGGCAAAGTGATCGGCGGCATGGGCGTGGTGGACGCCATCAAGGGCGTGCCCACCAAGAACGAGCCCTCGATCGGCTTCCAGCCGACGCCGATCGAGCCGGTGGTGATCGAAAAGGTGTCGCGCGTGGCGTCGGACAAGGTGAGCGAGGCGGTGGCGCAGGCCGAGGCGAGCGTCGAGAAGGGCAACGCGGAACTCAAGCGCCGCAACGACGCCAAGAAGGCGATCGAGGACGCCGCCCGCCAGCGCGTCGCCGACGCGGCGAAGGCATTGGGCACCCCCGACGAGCAGTTCACCAAGGCGATGGACTGGCTGAAGGCCAAGGGCGTGGACGTGTCGGCGGGAACGAAGTCGCCGTCGGGCGTCTGGTCGCTTGAAACAAAGGCGGGCGACGGGGCCATCCCCGTCCCAACCGACACCATCAAGGCCCACTACTCCGGGTGGCTGGCGAACGGGAGCAAGTTCCAGTCGTCGCTCGACACCGGCGAGCCCCTGGTGTACCCCCTGAACCAGTTGGTTCCGGGCTGGGTGGAGGGCTTCGGGAGCATGAAGGCCGGCTCGAAGAGGTGGCTGGTGATCCCCGCGAGCATGGCGTACGGCGAGCAGGGCCGGCCCCCGGTGATTCCCGGCAACGCCACGCTGATCTTTGAAGTGGAACTGCTCGAGGTGGTCGGGAAGTAGCCCCGGCCGACGACCGCTCGGCATCGAACCTGTGAGTTGTCGGCCCGCCCGTGGAAGGCGGGCCGTTTTTTTCGGGCGCGGCGGGCCGCCCAAGTTCGGGCGGGTTTTCCTTCGGGGTTTGTTGGTCAGTTTCCGGGACAACCCTTGACCGGGGCACGCTCTTCGAGGACTCTCAATCGTGGCGAATCCAGCGTTCCGGCCCGCCCCGGCGGCGACGCGATGTCGTTCCCCCGGTCCGGGCAGGGTTGTGTGTGACCCTGATCGGCGCCCGATTCGCCACCCTGCCGCCACGATGTGGCGTGGCGGCGAATGCTGTTCGCTCCCAGAGGAGGTTCGGTTTCCATGACGAGGATGAACCGCGAATCGTCGGCGATGGTTCGGGCCGCGGCCCTGGCCCTGGCCGCGGGCTCGATGCTGTGCGTGACGCCGATGAGCGTCGCTGCCGCGCCGAAGAACGAAGTGCGCTGGCACACCGGGAACGTGACGCGCCTTGGCGCGATGCGGCCGGAGCAGGTGCGGGGCGCCATCACGAACCTGCTGGGCGTGGAGCAGCAGCGCCGGGTGGTGGTGCAGCTCGACGCGGTGCCGACGCCCGATGAGCGGGCGAACATGGCCGCGAAGGGCGTGCGGCTCGGCTCGTTCCTGGGCGGGACGTCGTTCTTCGCGACGGTGACGCCGGACGCGGCCCTGAACACCGGGCGCGGCGCCGGGCTCGACCGCCTGATCAGCGTCGCCGAGATCCCCTTCGAGGCGAAGGTGCAGCCCGACATCATGCTGGAGCGGGTGTACCCCTGGATGACGATTGACAACGGCGTGCAGGACGGCAAGGTCGTCGACGCCGACCGCCAGAGGGACCCGATCGTGGCGGTGAACGTGCTGTTCCACCGCGACGTGGACATGCTGGGCGAGGCGCGGGCCGCGGTCGCCCAACTGGGCGGGCAGGTGGTCGATAGCGTCGATGCGGCGCAGTTCATGATCGTGGCGCGGCCCAACTCGCGGGTGAAGGCGCCGGCGTCGATGGACGCGGTGCAGTGGATCGAGGCGCCGCTGCCGAAGATGAGCGAGATCAACGCCAACACCGGCAACGTGACCGGCGCGTACGCGGCCCAGCAGGCGCCGTACAACCTGACCGGCGCCGGCGTGACCGTGCTGGTCTACGACGGCGGCAAGGTCCGCGCCACGCACGGCGACCTCGCGGGACGGCTCACGGTCCCCGCGACCGATACCTCGTCCGTCAGCGACCACGCGACCCACGTCGCGTGCACGGTCGCGGGCAACGGCCCCGCGGCTCCCAAGGGCATGGCCCCCGGCGCTTCGGTGGTCTCCTACGGCTTCCAGGTGGCGGGCGGCCTCACCGCGGGCTTCCTCTTCAACATCCCTGGCGACCTGA
>JAFLCM010000417.1 GCA_017303565.1 Planctomycetota bacterium | reverse complement strand
GAGGGGGGTATCCTGCGGGGACGAGGAGGGTCTTCGCGCATGGGCAGGGTGGAACCCACGGTGGCGGCTGGCGAGGATGCGGGCGCTCCCGGCACCGGCCCCGGGTTCGTGCACCTGCACCTGCACACCGAGTACTCGCTGCTCGACGGCGGGAACCGGGTCGACAAGCTTGTGGCGCGGGTGAAGGAACTGGGGATGCCGGCGGTGGCGATCACCGACCACGGCAACCTGTTCGGCGCGATGGCGTTCGCGACGGCGTGCAAGGAGGCGGGGATCAAGCCGATCCTGGGGGTGGAGGCGTACGTCGCGCCCGGGGACCGGCGCGACCGCACGCACACGGGCGTCGCCGACGGCGGGCACCACCTGGTGCTCTTGTGCCGGAACCTCACGGGGTGGCAGAACCTCTTGGTGCTGTGCTCCGAGGCGTACCTGACGGGGTTCTACTACAAGCCTCGGATCGACCGGGAGCTGCTCGAGAAGCACGGCGAGGGGCTGGTGGCGATCAACGGGCACCTGGGCTCGGAACTGGCGTTCCACCTGGTTGAGTACGAGAAGAGCCGCGACGAGCGGCACTATGAGCGGGCGGTCGAGGTCGCGAAGTGGCACCAGAGGGTGTTCTCGCGCGACGCCGACGGGTTTCCGAGGTTCTACATCGAGTTGCAGCGGCACATCCCGGAGCAGAACGCGATCAACCCGCACCTGGTGCGGCTGGCGGACGAGCTGGGGCTGCCGGTGGTGGCGACGAACGACGCGCATTACCTCCGTGCGGAGGACCACGACGCGCACGACACGCTGGTGTGCATCTCGACCGGGAAGAACAAGTCCGAGCCGAACCGGATGAGGTACCCGGAGCAGATCTACGTCAAGTCCCCGGCGGAGATGGAGGCGGAGTTCCGCGGGACGGAGCGGTGGGAGGAGGCGCTGCGGAACACGGTGCGGATCGCCGACGCGTGCGATGTGAACCTGAAGTTCTCGAGCCAGGCGCCGGTGGTGAAGGTGGTGCGCCCGAAGAAGGCGCCGGCGTACACGGGGGAATCGAACCTGACGGAGTGGTTCAAGGGTTTCTGCGCGCAGTACCGTCTGGAGCCGTTTGATTCGAAGAACGACGCGACGCCGCCGGAGAAGCTGAAGGCCGAGTGCGACCGGGCGCTGCGGGAGTTGTGCGAGGCGGGGGTGATCTGGCGGTACGGGCCGGAGACGGCCGGGCAGGCCGGGGGCCAGCCCCACCGGGATGAGATCCGGGCGCGGCTGGAGCGGGAGTTGAAGATCCTCGCCGACAAGTCGATCTCGGCGTACTTCCTGATCGTGTGGGACTTCGTGAACTGGGCGCGGCAGCACGGGATTCCCGCGATCGCGCGCGGATCGGGCGTGGGCACGATGGTGGGGTACGTGCTGGGTCTTTCGAACGCGTGCCCGGTGCGGTACGGGCTGCTGTTCGAGCGGTTCACCGACCCCGACCGCAGTGAGTACCCCGACATCGATATCGACCTGTGCCAGGACGGGCGCGGGTCGGTGATCAACTACGTGCGGCAGAAGTACGGGCACGTGGCGCAGATCATCACGTTCGGGACGATGAAGGCGCGGGCGGCGATCCGCGACGTGGCCCGGGTGCTGGGGGTCTCGCTGCCGGCGGCGGACCGGATCGCGAAGCTCGTCCCCGAGACGCTGAACATCACGCTGGACGAGGCGCTGGAGGCGGAGCCGGACCTGAAGGGGATCTACGAGGGCGACGCTGGGGCGCTGGGGAAGATCAACGACAAGCTGCCGGTGGCGCAGCAGGCGGACCACGCGGTGGTCAAGCGGCTGATCGACAACGCGCGGACGCTGGAGGGGCAGGCGCGGCACGCGAGCGTGCACGCGGCGGGCGTGATCGTGGCGACGCGCCCCTTGCACGAGATCGTGCCGCTCTACCGCCAGAGCGGCGCGGAAGAGGACGAGATCGTCACGCAGTGGGACGGCCCGACGTGCGAGAAGGCCGGCCTTCTGAAGATGGACTTCCTGGGCCTGCGCACGCTGAGCGTGATCGAGCGGGCGAAGAAGCTGATCCGGGAGACGCTGAGCGATTCGGAGATCCGGGCGGCGATCGGCGGCGCCTGGGCCTCGGGCAGCCTGCTCGGGGCCGATCCGCTGGATCTGGACCGCCTGACCTTCGACGACCAGCGCGTGTTCGAGCTGTTCCGGCGGGCGGACACGACGGGGGTGTTCCAGTTCGAATCCGGGGGGATGCGGCGGCTGCTGGTCGAGATGAAGCCGGACCGGCTGGAGGACCTGATCGCGGCGAACGCGCTGTTCCGGCCCGGGCCGATGGACCTGATCCCCGCGTACAACCGGCGCAAGCACGGGCAGGAGGAGGTGCCGAAGGTCCACGCGATCGTCGAGCGCTACACCTCCGAGACCTACGGCGTGATGGTGTACCAGGAGCAGGTGATGCAGATCGTGCACGGGCTGGGCGGGATCCCGCTGCGTGCCGCGTACTCATTGATCAAGGCGATCAGCAAGAAGAAGATGAGCGTGATCGACGCGGAGCGGTCGCGCTTCGTGGAGGGCGCGCAGGAGCAGGGGCTGGACAAGGCGGGCGCGGAGGAACTTTTCGAACTGATTCTGAAGTTCGCGGGCTACGGCTTCAACAAGTCGCACTCGACGGGGTACGCGATCGTGGCGTACCAGACGGCGTGGCTGAAGACGTACTTCCCCAACCAGTACATGGCCGCGTTCCTGACGTACGAGAGCCAGGCGCAGAAGGTCGAGGACTGGATCAAGTACAAGGACGACTGCCGGAAGGTGCTGTTCACGAGCGGGAAGGTGGGCGTGGACGTGGCGCCGCCGGACATCAACCGGTCGGACTGCGACTTCACGGTGGTGTACGAGGAGAACGAGCCTCAGACGGCGGTGAACGGGCACGTGCGCTTCGGGCTGCGGGCGATCAAGGGGGCGGGCGACAAGGCGATCGAGGCGATCGTCGCGGAAAGGAAAAAGGGCGGCCCGTACCGGTCCTTGTTCGAGTTCACCGAGCGGATCCCCGCGGGGCTGGTGACGAAGGCGACCATTGAAGCGCTGGTGTGCTGCGGGGCGTTCGACTCCGTGCACGGGCGCG
>JAFLCM010000416.1:1090-3097 GCA_017303565.1 Planctomycetota bacterium | reverse complement strand
CCGAGATGTTCGGCGCCCCCGCCGAGCCGCGCCGGGTGAACACGGTGGCGCTGCACCGGCGCGAGTGGCCCCAGGGGGACGTGGAGCGGATGAAAGAGGCGTACCGGGCGCTCTTTGAGGACGGGGGCACTTCGTCGGACCGGATCGCGGCGGCGCGGGCGGCGTACCGAGACGATCCTCGGGTGAGCCGGCTGTGCGACGCGTTGGAGCGGACCCACATGGGCGTTTACGGGCGCTGGCGCGAGAACACCCGAGCCGAGCGCTGACCGCCAACGTACAGTTTGCCCGTGCCCGTGACGTTCGAACAGCCCTGGTGGCTCCTGACCGCGCTGCTCGCGGCCCCGATGGGCTGGCTGGGGTGGAGGTGGCTGAGCGCGATGTCCGCGCCCAGGCGGGCGTCGGCGGTGCTGCTCAGGGCGGTGCTGACGGCGCTCATCGCGGCCATGCTCGCGGGCGCCTCGGCGGTCAGGACCAGCGACCGCGTGGCGGTGGTGGCGGTCATCGACGTGTCGGACTCGGTGCGGCTGTTCGCGGAGCGCTTCGGCGACATGCCGAAGGACGCCAAAGGGCGGGCCAAGGCGTGGGAGCCCAGCGTCCGCGACTGGCTGGCGAAGGCCCGCGAGGGGCGCGGACCCGACGACCTGCTCGGCGCGGTGGTGTTCGACGGATCGTCGATCGCGTTGGCGGTGCCTTCGGCCTCGGGGGATTTCGAGTACTCGTTCGATGCGCGGGGCGCGCAGGGGACGGACATCGCCGGGGCGCTTCGGTTCGCGCGGGCGCTCTTTCCCGCCGGGGCGAATCGGCGGCTGGTTCTGGTTTCCGACGGCAACCAGACCGGCGGGGACGCGCTGGCGGCGGCGGGGGAACTCGCGGCGGACCGGATTCCCGTGGACGTCGTGCCCTTGTCGTACCGCGTGAGGCGGGAGGTGATCGTCGAGAGCGTGGACGCGCCGCCGATCGCCGCGGAGGGCTCGACGGTGCGGCTGCGGGTGGTGCTGTCGGCGACGGAGCCAACGCCCGGGGCGCTCGAAGTGCTGCACGACGGGCGACCCTTGGATTTGAACGGTTCGGAGTCGGGGACGTCGCGCCGGGTGACGCTGCCGGCGGGGCGGAGCGTCGAGATCATCGACGTGCCGCTGCCGGTGGGCGCGGTGCACAGGTTCCAGCCGGTGTTCATTCCCGACGACCCGGCGACCGACCAACTGGCGACCAACAACCGCGCCGAGACGTTCACCGTGACACCCAGCAAGGGGCGGGCGCTGGTCGTTGACGGCGTGTCGGACGGCGAGGCGTCGGGCGCGGGTTCGACGCTGGTTCGCACGCTGAAGGAAGCGAAGATTGACGCGTCGTCGGTCTCGCCGCGCGACACGCCGCAGGACCTGCTCTCGCTCAACGCGTACGACCTGGTGGTGCTGCAGAACGTGCCCGCCGAGGCGATGTCGCGCTCGGCGCAGAACGCGATGGCGGAGTACGTGACGAAGCTCGGCGGCGGGCTGGTGATGGTGGGGGGCGTCGATTCGTTCGGCCCGGGCGGGTGGAAGGGCACGCCGGTGGAGCCGATCCTACCGGTGAGCCTGGACCTGCCCGAGCAGATCGTGGCGCCGCCCGCGGGGGTGGCGCTGGTCATCGACAACTCGGGCTCGATGGCCCGTCCGATGCCCGGCAGCGTCCGCAACAAGCAACAACTGGCCAACGAGGGCGCGGCGCTGGCGGTGCTGGCGCTCGACCGCAGCGACGCGCTCACCGTCGTCGCGTTCAACTCATCGGCGGACGTGGTCATCCCTATCGGGCGCAACCGCGACCCGCGGAAGAACGCCTCGCTGGTCCGCGGCATCGGCTCGGGCGGCGGCACCAACATCGCCTCGGGCCTCGTCCTGGCCGCCGAACAGTTGAACACGCTCGGTGGCAAGAAGAATGAAGGGGCGGAACAATGAGCGCCCAGCAAGCCGTTGCCGGCGGTGTTGCCGAGACCCGGGAAGCCAGCATTCTTGACCAGATCATCGAAGA
>JAFLCM010000416.1:0-1080 GCA_017303565.1 Planctomycetota bacterium | reverse complement strand
GACCGCACCCCGGTCCGGCACATGATCCTCCTGACCGACGGGCGCGACGACGGGAGTTCCGGCCTGCCCGACCAGGCGAAGAGTCTGAAGGCCCGCGGGATCACGGTCTCGACGATCGGCGTTGGCGACGATGTGGACGCCGACCTGCTGGCCGCGATCGCGAATGCGGGCGGTGGGAAGTTCTACAACGTGACGGACCCCAACGTGCTGCCGCGCATCTTCGTGAAGGAGGTGCGGGTGGTGCGGAAGCCCCTGATCCGCGAGACGCCGTTCGTGCCCAGGGTGGTTCGCGGGGCGACGCTGGCCGACGGGCTGGGCGCGACGCCAGCGCTGGAGGGGCTGGTCCTGACGCAGCCGCGCAAGGACCCGCGGGTGACGACGGCGATGGTGACGCCGGAGAACGAACCGGTGCTGGCGTACTGGCGGAGCGGTCGCGGCCAGGTGGCGGCGTTCACGTCCGACGCGCACAACGTCTGGGCGCGCCGATGGCTTGGCTGGCCGGGTTACGCGCAGCTGTGGACCCGCCTGGCCCGCGCGATCGCCCGCCCGGCGAACGAGACTTCGAGCGAACTGACCGTGCAGGTGACGGGCGATACGCTGAAGGTGCGGCTCGACGCGGCGGACGAGGGTGGCGTGCCGCTCGACATGCTGGCGGTGCCGGGGACGGTGTACCTGCCGGACGAGACCAGCATCGACGTGCGGCTGGCGCAGACCGGTCCGGGGGTGTACGAGATGTCGATGCCGGTGCGCGAGACGGGGACGTACATCGTGGCCCTGGCGCCGACGCAGGGCGCGAAGGTGCTGGCGCCGATCATCGGGGGTGCCTCCGCCGCGTCCGGCCCGGAGACACGGCGCCTGCGATCGGACGATGCGCTGATGGAGCGGATCGCCCGCGTCACGTCCGGGCGCGTGCTCGACCTGAAGAAACCCGAGGAAGCCAGGTTGTTCGACCGCGAGGGCCTGCGTCCGACGGTGGCGTCGTTGCCGTTGTGGCGGACGCTGCTGGTCTGGACGCTGATCGTGCTGGTGCTCGACATCGGCACACGCCGCCTCGCGTGGGACCGCCTGCTCAGCCGCGAG
>JAFLCM010000415.1:592-3117 GCA_017303565.1 Planctomycetota bacterium | reverse complement strand
GCCCGCCCTCGCCACCCTTACACTGGGCGGGCGCGTCCGCCGTTCGACCTCAGCGCTCTTCCATCACGGAGTTGCCATGCCCCCCTCATCCGCCGCTCGCCTCGTCGTCGGGATCGACCTCGGCGGCACCAACATGCAGATCGGCGTCGTCGACGCCGCCAACAAGATCACCGGCCGCACCAAGAAAAAGACGAAGGCCGACGAGGGCCAGAACGCCGTCATCGACCGCCTCGTCAGCGGCATCGAGGAAGCCTGCGAAGAGGCGCACGTCAAGGTCTCCGACCTCGACGCCGTCGGCATCGGCGCGCCCGGCGGCATCGACCACAAGCGCGGCATCGTCATGGAGGCCCCCAACCTCCGGTGGAACGACGTCCCCCTCGCCAAAATCCTCTCCGACCGCCTGAAGGGCCGCCCCGTCGTCGTCGATAACGACGTGAACGTCGCGGTCTACGGCGAGAACAAACTCGGCGCCGGCAACGGCGCGGAAGACGTGCTGGGCGTCTGGGTCGGCACCGGCGTCGGCGGCGGCCTCGTCCTCAACGGGCGCCTTTACCAGGGCGGCTTCGGCACCGCCGGAGAGATCGGCCACACCGTCCTGTTCCCCGGCGCGGCCCTGGGCAACCGCAAACTCGAGGAGAACTGCTCCCGCAAGTTCATCGCCCTCCGACTCGCCCGCCTCATCCGCGCCAACAACCCCTCGATGCTCACCGAGATCGCCGGCGGCGACGACAAGATCGAGTCCGTCGGCGCGGGCGCGCTCGGCGAGGCCTACCGCAAGGGCGACGAGCTCGTCCGCACCGTCGTCGACGAGTCCGCCGACCTCATGGGCATCGCCATCGCCCACAGCGTCACCGTGCTGGCGCTCCCGCTCGTGATCCTCGGCGGCGGCCTCACCGAGGCCCTGGGCGACCCGTACGTCAAGCGCGTGCAGGCCAGCGCCCGCGCCAACGCCTTCCCCCGGCGCTGCAAGGACGTGAAAGTGGTCGCGACGAAACTCGAGGACGACGCCGGGCTGCTGGGCGCGGCGCTGCTGGCTCGCGAGGCGGTGGGGTAATGCGGTGCCGGGGTGCGGCCCAGGCCGTAAACCGCGGCTGAATCAACGCGTTGGAAAGCAACGCGCCGGGAGAAAGGTCCCACGATGCACTGCACCGCCTGCGCCAAGCCACTCCCGGAGCCGGTCGGCACGAAGTGCCCCTTCTGCGCCGAACCCATTCACGACGACGACATCGCCGAGGCGATCCGATCCGAACTCGAAACCGACCGGACCTTCCTCCGCATCGCCACGCCGATGGACCGCAGCGGCTGGGCCATCGCCGCCGGCTACGCGGCCCTGTTCTGCCTCATCATCCTGCCGGGGCCGCTGGCGCTCGCGCTCGGCCTCGTCGCCCTGTGGGACCTCAAGCGCCGCCCGCACAAGATCGGCCGCGGCCGCGCCTGGTTCGGCATCATCGCCGGTGGCCTCGCCACCGCGGTGCTGCTGCTGATCGCCGTGGCGTCAACCTGGCGCTGATCCGGTGCCGCGCCGCTTCGCCGCTATCGGGTGCGGCTCAGCCGCGACGATTTCGGTCGATTTCATCCAGAAGCACCCGTGCGTCGGAGCCCAGAAACGCGATCACCGCCGCGGCGCCGCTGAACGAGAGCACACCGGCACCAGCCCACCCAAGGAACCAGAACCGTTCGCCGAGCGCGACGCTCGCGAACATGATCACGACGCCCAGTAGCAGGAGGAACACGCAGGCGAGTTTCGCCCGGACTTCATTCCGTGCGAGCCAACTCCAGTGGTCGTCGCGTCGTTGATGCATCCCAAAACTCTTCGTGATATCCACCGGTGCCGCCGCTTCCACGAGGGACCAACAATAGGGAGCGATACCTGTGATCGGCACCGGTCCCCTTCTCTTCGTGAGCAGGGTCGCGTCTTGCATGTGGAGTCGTCTCCTCAATCCGGCTCCAGCTCCGGCTGCGCGCCCGCCAGTTCCCGCCACTCATCGAGCCACGCGCCCCACGGCTTCGCACGCAGATCGAAGCCGTCGCACCGCAGCGTGTGCGGGTGCTCGGGCAGACTGAACACCCACGTGTACTGCTCCGGAGCGAAGCGGGCGACTTTCGGCTGTCGCGTCACCCACACCCAACACCGGTCCGCCGGCACCTCGATCACTCGACCCGCGTACCTCTTCGACTCCACGCAGATGCCGCTTTCTATCCCGCGAATCGTCCATGCCGATGCGCGGCGACCCCTGATGAACTTGAGGCAATAACTCAACAACGCCAACACCGCGACCGCCACGAGAAGCATCCAATACCACGCGGGAACCGGTGGCCTCCCGGCACCGCTTCTCCCCGGCAGCAAGACGAAGAACTTCGCTGTGAAAAGGGCGATCACAGAAAGCCCCCCCAGCACGTTGATCGCTCGTTCGTGCAACGGCACTCGGTGCAGCCCGGCGGTCTCGGTCGCTCCAAACCGCGTTCTGACCCTGTCGCGGGGTGCGGCGGGTTCGGGCGCGGGTGGCACCGCGCCGGGTTCGAGC
>JAFLCM010000415.1:0-508 GCA_017303565.1 Planctomycetota bacterium | reverse complement strand
GAAGACGCTCCAGGCACTCAGGTCTTCCGAGGTCTGGCGGACCGCTTGGGCGACAAGGTCCCAGACCAGGTTGGCCTCCTCGAGCGAAAACTCGCGGATCGACCTCGCCCACTCAACGTTGGCCAGCACATGCCCCGGATCGGAGAAGTCTGCCGGTTCCATGCCCCGGTCCGCGAGCACGCTGTTGAAAGCCGCGATCGAGTCGACAGGGCGGCTCAGGTTCGTATGCGCAACGCGTGGGGTCACCACAACCCCCGTGTGCATGCGCAGTTCCAGGTGATTCGACACCTCCGCCGCTGTTCCGCAGAACGCCCACACGATCATCGCCAGAATCGCGAGCACCACCGCGAGAACTGCCAGCACGCACGCGATCACGCCAACTGCTCCGCTCGGTCCGCCCGGCGCGACCAGCATGACCACGAAGCCGAGCACCGCCAGCCCCAGGAACGCGAGGCACAGCCGCTTCGTGACTCGCTCACGCCGACCGAGCCAACGCGCAATCCGCCGA
>JAFLCM010000414.1 GCA_017303565.1 Planctomycetota bacterium | reverse complement strand
CCGCGCCACCTACCCCGACCCCTTGAACGAGGCGATGGCCTGGCAGATCGGTTTCGGGTGCGGGAAGTTCCTGCTCGCCGCCGCCGCCGCCGCGGGCGACACCACGCCCATGATGAAGCAGGTCGTGGTCGGGCACGACATGCGGACGCACTCGCCCAAACTGCGCGATGCGCTGTGCAAGGGCATCACCGACGCCCACGCCAGCGTGATCGACGTCGGCATGGTGGACACCCCGTTCGTCTACTTCGCCATCAACCACCTTGACTGCGCCGGCGGCGTGCAGGTGACCGCGAGCCACAACCCGCCGCAATACAACGGGATGAAAGTCAGCAAGCGCAAGGCCAAGCCGGTGGGCGAATCGACGGGCCTGGGCGAGGTGCGCAAGCACGCCGCCATGGTCGAGGCCAACGCCAAGGGCAAGGGCACCGGGCGCGTCGAGAAACGCGACCTGTGGGACGCCTACCGCGCCCACGTGCTCTCGTTCTGCAAGACCGGCGGCAAGGAGATCAAGGTCGTCGTCGACGCCAGCAACGGCATGGCCGGCACGATGGTTCCCAAGGTCTTCGGCAAGAACGGCGAGGGCGTCAAGGGCCTGGAGATCGTCGAGCTCTACTTCGAGAACACCAAGGGTGTGTTCGTCCACGAGCCGAACCCCCTCGTCGCCGCCAACCTCCGCGACCTGCAGGCGAGGGTGCTGTCGGAGAAGGCCGACTTCGGTATCTGCTTCGACGGCGACGCCGACCGCCTGATGGTCGTCGACGAGCAGGGCAAGATCGTCGGCTGCGACCACCTGACCGCGTGGCTCGCCGCCTGGTTCCTCAAGAGCCACAAGGGCTCGGCGATCGTCTACGACCTGCGCTCCAGCAAGGCGGTCGAAGAGGATGTGCTGAAAGCCGGCGGCAAGCCCGTCCGCTCCCGCGTCGGGCACGTCTTCATGAAGGCGGCTCTCGCGGAGCAGAAGGCGGTCTTTGGCGGGGAACTGTCGGGGCACTTCTACTTCCAGGGCAACTTCAACGCCGATTCCGGCGCCATCGCCATGAGCGTCCTGCTCACCGCGTGGGTCGACAGCGGCTGCAAGCCCATGAGCAAGCTCATCGCCCCGATCGCCCGCTACAAGCAGTCCGGCGAGATCAACTTCGAGAACGAGGACAAGGACGGCGCCCTCGCCCGCCTCAAGGCCGAGTTCGGCTCCGGGCCCGGCTCGAAGGTGGACGACCTCGACGGCGTCACCATCGACTGCTTCGCCAAGGACGGCTGGTGGTGCAACGTCCGCAAGAGCAACACCGAACCGCTGCTCCGCCTCAACCTCGAGGCCCGCGACGAGAAGACCCTTCAGAAGATGATCCACGCCATCTCCCCGATGCTGGGCAAGCAGGTGGCGCACTAGGGGAAGGCACTAGGCAACGGCGCTTCGGATGAGTTCAATCTCCGTCATCATCACGGGCTGCAACGGACGCCTCGGGCGGGCCGTGGGAGACCTCGCGGTCTCGCGCGGGCACACGGTGGTCGGCATCGACGCCGCCCCCGCACCCGGTCGCCCGCACCCGGTGGTGGTCGAGGACCTGCGCCACCCGCCGGCGATCCACCGGGCGTTCGAGCGCCTGGGCAAGGCCCCGGACGCGGTGGTGCACCTGGCGAACCACACGAACTCCCTCGCCGCGCCGGCTGAGGTGGTGCTCCGCGAGAACGTCTCCATGAACACCAGCGTGTTCATGGCCGCGGCCCAGGGCGGCGCGAAACGCATCGTCTTCTCCTCGTCCATCCAGGCTTTCATCGCCAACTTCGACAACGACGGCGGGATGGGCGTGCGGCTCCCCCACGCGCTGCCCCTGAGCGAAGCGCTCGAGCCGCGCCCGAGCAACGCCTACGGCGTGAGCAAACTCGTTTCCGAACGCATGCTCGACACGCTGTGCGACGCGGACACCTTCAAACTCATCGGACGCGCGCCCGGCGAGCGGCTCTCGGCGGCGAGCCTGCGCTTGCCGTACATCCTGAACCCCCAGATGTTCGAGGGCGCCGCCCGCAACACCGGCGCGGTCGACTACCGCTGGGGCGGTCCGGAGGCGTTCGCGTACATCCACGTCGACGACGCGGCGGACGCGGTGCTCCGCGCCTGCGAAGCGACGCTGAGCGGGCACGAGGTCTTCTGGGTCGCGGCGGCCGACCCACGCGTGGCCCAGACGGTCGAAGAACTCATCGACCGGCATTACCCCAGCGTGCCCGGCGCCGACGCGGCCCGCCGCATGCGCCGCCTCGGCGACTGCTCGAAGGCGCAGCGCCTGCTCGGATGGCGGTCCACGCGGCACGTCTCGGGCGAGCGGGCGCGGCTCGGGCTTTCGCCGGTGGGCGAGGTCATCCCCGCCTGACGGCGCGCGATCGGCGGCCCCGACGTATCATCCGCACGCGCATGAACATCTCGGGTTTCTTCCAGCACTGGGGCATCGCGGAGAACCCGTTCCAGGCCGAAGAGGCCCGGCACGACCCGGTGTTCACGCGCCTGGGCGTCGGACCCACGTCTCACCCGGACTTCGAGAAGATCCTCGGCGACCCGTCCCGCCCCTCCTCCGCCATCGTCTTCGGCGAAAAGGGCAGCGGAAAAACCGCAATCCGCTTGCAACTCACGGACCGCATCGCCGCGGCGGCGGGCACCCAAGACGACGAGCGACCGCTCGCGGGCCCCCTGGTGGTCGTGTACGACGACCTGAACCCGATGCTCGACCGCCTGCACGACCGCGAGCGCTCCCGCCGCCCGCTCAGCCGCTCACGCCGCGCCAAGAACGTCGAGGGCGCGGAGCGCGACGAGGTGCTGGCGGTCCTTCAGAAGATCCGCCTGGCGGACCACATGGACGCCCTGCTGCACGCGGGCGTCTCGGCGCTGATGGAGCGGCTGCTCGCCCCCGCGCCCAAGGACCCGCAGGCCCAGACGCGGCACCGGTCGCTCCGCCACACGCTCAAGCGGCTGGACACCCAGACGAAGATCGACCTGACCCTGCTGCAGGTGGTGTACGACAAGGACGCCGGGCCCCGCGGCGCGCGGACGAGCGTGCTGCGCCGGCGCCTGCGGGCGGCGTTCAACTGGCGCCCGCTCTTGTGGCGCTCCCTGGCGCTGCTGGGCTGGCTGCCC
>JAFLCM010000413.1 GCA_017303565.1 Planctomycetota bacterium | reverse complement strand
GACCTACGTCGTTCCGGTGTTCGGGGTCGTACTCGGCGGCCTCGCGCTGCATGAGCAGATCGACCTGCCGGCGATCGCCGCGGCGGCGCTGATCCTGTCGGGGATCGCCGTCATCAACCTCGGCGGCGCCGGCATGATCTCCGGCCCCGGCTTCGACAACTTCGCCGCCGGCGAAGACCAGAACCGCCCCGCCTGATCTTCCAGCCCTACCCCCGCGAACCCACGCCGGCGCGACCACCAGCGCCGGCGTCTTTGCGCGCACGCTGATCCTCACCAGCCCCCCCGTCGTCGCCTTTCACAGCGCGCTCGAACTCCGCGATCCCGTCCGTGTACGTCACCATCACCCGCTTCAGCCGCCACAGGTCGCCCGCCGTGTGCAGCACCCCCACGTCCGTGCTGAACGCGCACGCGTAACCCGCCTGCTCCGCCAGCGTCTCGGTGCGTCCGCTGTACTCGCCGAACGGGTACGCCAGCACGCTCACGCGCGAGTCCACCCCCAGCATCGACTCCAGCGTCCGCTTCGACACCACCAGTTCCTGCAGCGCCGCCTCGTCGCGCATCGTCCGCAGGTTCGGGTGCGTCACCGTGTGCGACTGGATGTCCATCCCGCCCGCCCGCATCTCCCGCAGCTGCTCCCACGTCATGTACCCCGGGTGCCCGATCCCCGACGGGTACACGAAGAACGTCCCGCGCATCCCCCGCTTCACCAGTTCCGGGAACACCGTGTCGTAGCAGCACGCCCACCCGTCATCGAACGTCAGCACCACCGGCTTCTTCCCAGCCGCGGCGCCGATCGTCCTCCCTTCCGTCACCATTTCACCAAGTTCCGCCGCCGTCACCGTCCCGTACCCCTCCCGCGCCAGCCAGTCGAGATGCTCCCGGAACACCCCCGGCGAAACCGTGTACCGAAGCCAGTCCCGCCCCGGCTCGCCCTCCAGCGTCTGCACGTGGTGGTACATCAGCACCGGCGCTTCGAGCGCGCTCCCGCCGCGACCCCACGACGCGCCCGCCACCGCCAAACCCCCGAGCGCAAGCGCGACTACACAAAGGCTCGTCCGCATGGGATCAGGTTAGACCCCACCCCACCGATCGCGGCGCAAAAAACCACGAGCCGGGAGCGTCAGCGACCGGTCCCGCCCCCCATTCCGCTCCAACCTCAGGGATTCGCACCCGTCGCCCGGGCCCGCGCCCGCTGCTTCTGCATCTCGCCCACCACCTGCTGCGAGTCGATCTCGTCGCCGGTGTCGGGCTTCGTGTCGGGCCCATTCGACCGCAGCAGGTACGACGTCCCGTCCGCCGACCGCGTGTACTGGTACGCCGAGCCCCACGGGTCCTTCAGCAGCGCCGGGTGAATCCCCGCCATCGATTCGAGCGTCTCCGGCAGCCCACCCGCGGTCTTCGCCTCGTCCAGCGTGATCGCCAGCAGGAAGATGCTCCGGCTCGCGGAGATCGCATCGCCCGCCTTGCCGCCGCCCGCCCCGCCCGCGATGTTCCCCGCCGCGCCCATCATCGCCAGCGCGATGTTCACATCGCCCCGCACCGCCTGCATCGTTACGAAGTCGTCGCTCGTGCCCGCCTGCCCGTCCGCCCCGGGACTCGTCAGCAGGTAACCCTTCTTATCGGGCGTCCGCTCATACACCAACGCGTGGCCCCACGCGTCGTTCTTCGAGGCGATCCCCGAAAGGTCCGCCGGGTACTCACCCTCGGGCGTCTTCGCCGAAGCCAGCGCCGTCTGCAAGTCTCCGACCGCGTTGGCCGTCTCCATCGCCTTCATCGCCGCCCCGCCGACCAGCACCACCCCGTAAATCACGAACCCCCACACCGCCGTCCCGATCAGCCCCACGATCACCCCCGCGATCGCGAAGCCCCGCGGCACCTTCAAAAGCGCCACCAGGCTCAGCAGCAGCCCGATCGGGGACAGGCAAAACGCCAGGATGAACCCCACCAGCCCCAGCGTGTTGCTCTGGGAACGAGGCTCCTCGAAACCCAGATCGTCCGGCCCGCCCGCGTAGGTGTTCATGGCTCTTGGTCCCTTCCGTGTGGCTCATCGTCCGCGCTCATGCGGTCAACCGCCCCCGGTTGCTCGGAGTCCACCCTACCCGGTTTCCGGGCTTTCCGCCCCGCGACAGGCTGATATACCTGACGAAATCCAAAAGTTTTACTTGACAATCCCCAAACAGCCGAACATACTCCTATAGAACGAAATCCGATCACAGAGCCCGGCCGGGTGGCCCCGGTTCGGGGGGCTGGGGCAACGGGTAAAGCCGGGTCGGGTTCCATCGCTGGGAGGTTCGCAATGCTCAGCCAGTTCCGCGTCGCGCGTCTCGCCTCCGCCGAGGAGTTCGATCGCCTCCTCAACGAGGTCCTGATGAATGGCCGCCCCGTTCCCCTCTCCGCGCGCCTCCGCCTCTCCGCCCCCGGCTCGCTCGCGCCCTCCGCCCTCGGCCTCGCCCTGGCGCGGCTGTCCGAACTCACTTGGCGCCCCGAGCCCCCCGCCGCGGACCTGGCCGAGGCGCTGCTCGAGCGCCAATCCCCCTCTGGCGAGTTCGGTTCGATCGCGTCCACCGCCAGCGCGCTCGCCGGGCTTGGTGCCCTGACCGCCCAGATCGCCGCCCTTCCGGGCACCAAGGCCGGCATGGAGTTCCTTCCCCCGGGCCTCACTCAGCGCGTCCGTGCCTCCGCCGATGCCGCCGCCAACTGGCTCGCCTCCCGCACCGCCGAGAACCAGCCGTCGCTGTTCGACGCCACGGAAGACGACTCCGCCGAGCGCGCGGCCTCCGCCGATCGCGCCGCCGCCGCACCCGCCCCCATCGGCGACCCCATCGACACCGCCATCCTCCTCTGGGCGCTCAGCGCCGCCCCCGCCATGCTCGCCCGCGTCGGCCTCCCAGCCCCCGAAGCCGTCATCGACGACCTCGGACTGCGCCACCGGCGCGAAACCTCCACGCTGGTCGAAGCCATTGCCAGCACCCGCACCGCATCGGCCACGAGTACCCGCCGCGCCGCCTGATCCGGGCGTCGGTACGTCTCGCCGCGCCCCGTATCATCTTGTCTTATGCCCAGCGCCCCCGCCGCCCACAGCGCCAACGCCCTCTCCTCCGCCCCCGAAGCCACCATGGCGCTGCTCTC
>JAFLCM010000412.1 GCA_017303565.1 Planctomycetota bacterium | reverse complement strand
AACGGGGACGGGCGGAAACCGCGTTTTCAGGGCCGCCAGCGGGGTACAAATACTCCGGCCCCGTCCATTGGGATTTGCGGGGCTGCATTCGGGTGGCTCGGCCAGGACGGCGTCGAAATGCTGCCGATCGCGGCCCAGCCCGGTAGTCTCACGAGGGCGGCAGGTGAGACTGGATCAGGATGCCGGAATGGCCTGGATTTTCAGAGCGACCGGGGCCGAGTCTCAATATCTCACTATTTCGCACTCTGCCCCCGTATCCACAATCTCGGTGAACCGATTCTCACGGGTGACCTGGGGCTTGTGGGCCAATGTTGCCGGTTGAACCGCGACAAGACCCCCTCAATAACGAAGGGTAGCCACCCGTTCTGTCGGAATGCTCCCTGAACCGACGACCTAGAGCCAACCGCCCGGCGAAAACCGAACCCGCTGGTCCGCAACGTCGTACCATGATCACCGATATACTCCAGGGAAGTATGCTCGATCGCGGCAGTCCATTCCGGCTTCTCGTGACCGTCCTTTTGGCGGTTGCGGTTCCATTCTGCTGCTGCAACTTCCACTCGTGGTTCAGCGGATGCATCCCGTGCCAGGCTCCTCCTTCGGATCGCCAAGGCGAGACGCTGGCCCATGTGCACGCCGACGGGTCGAGTCATGATCACTCCTCCCACCATGAGCACCAGGATGGGCCTGCGTCCAACAACGGGGACGATCACGCCCCCAAGCCGTGCTCGCCGGGCAACGACAAGCACGACTGCGACTGCGGCAAGAACAGCGGGATGATGCTCACGGTCGATAAGTCGACCGTCGAGTTGCCTGCTCCCGTGGTCATCGCCGTTCTCGACTGGACCCTCTCCGTTGATGTGCTTCCGACAGCCCTTTTCCGGGGTTTGGACCGGGAGCAGCGCGTCGTCGAACGACCGCAGACATCGCTTCTGAGCCTGCACTGCGCGCTCATCGTGTAGCAATTCGACCCGTACCGACGATTCCCAGTCGCCGAAGCGCTGAAAGTGCGCATGGAGACACCGGAATCGTCGCCGGGCTGCCGCGCGCCCCCATCGCGCTTCGGCGCACCCCATCCATCTGACTGACCTGTTCTTGCACCCCTCACCGGAGGTTTCGCATGGCACGCTCACGCGCGGCTGTGGGGCTGGGCGCACTAGCGCTCGCTACCGCGGCGATCTTGATACCTGTCTACGCCCACGAAGGACACAACAAGCCAGCTGGGGCAACGTTCGACCCGAATGCGCCAAAGAGGGTCTCGGAGGCGACCGCCGCGGCGATTGGCCTTGCCACTGCCGAGGTGGACTTCGGGAAGGTCGAAGACGTCGTCCGCCTGACCGGTATGGTCCGGGCGCGTCCGGACGCGCTGGTGGCCGTCTCACCGCGCTACGCGGGCGTGGTTCGCCTGGTCGCCGTCCAACCGGGAGACTTCGTTGAGAAGGGCGCGACGCTGGCCGAAGTTGATTCGCCGGAGATGGCCAAGCTGCTCTATGACGTCCGCCGGCTGGAAGGAGAAACCGAGCGGCTGGACGCTGAGCTGAAGCGGGCTGAGTCGCAGGTGCAGTCGCTTGAGATCGAGCTGCCCGCCCTCACGCAGGGCGCGGAGCTGCTCGAGGCCGAGGTGCAAAGACTCACGAGTGCAGGCGAAAACGTCTCCGCCAACCTGTTGACTCAACGCAGATCCGAAGCGATCAAGCTGCGGGCCGACGCCGGTCTGCGCGGGGTCGCCTTGGAACAGGCTCGGGCGGAGCTCGTATCGCTGAGGAAGCAGGTCGCAACCACACGCGCTTCAGCCGAGGCCCTCAGGGGAACACTCCCAGCCGAGAGCGATCCGCACGCGGTCGAAGTGCTCGCCGACCCCGCTCGGCCGGGCCTGATCCGCTTCCTGGCACCGATCGACGGCGTGGTCACCACACGCAGCGCAGCGGTCGGCCAGGGCGTCGAAGCCGGTCAGCCCCTGCTGACGATCGGGGACTTCGCCCGGGTTCAGATCGAAGGAGAGTTGCCCGAAGGCCTCGTCGACCGCCTCACTGCTGCCAGCGGCAGCAAGGTCCGCATCCGACGCGGCGTCGGCGCGGCAAGCGATGTGGTCGCGGAAGGAACGGTCCGCTTCGTCAGCCCGGTGATTGACGCCACCAAGCGCACCGCGCACGTGCTGGTTGAAGCGGAGAACGCGAAAGGGCTGCTCCGCCAGGGCCAGTTCGTGGACCTGTCGATCGTGATTGCCGCCAACGACTCGGCGGTGGTGATCCCCGCGTCGGCCATCGTCAAAGACGGCCCCCTCCTGTACGTGTTCGTAAGGGAGGGGAAGGGTGACGACGTCATCTACAAGAAGCGCGACATCTCCGCGGGCATCCGTGATGATCGGGTGGTTGAGATCACACTAGGTCTGGTGCCCGGCGACGTGATCGCTGTGAGCGGCGCGTTCAGCCTCTCGCAGCTTCGCGGGTTCGTCCCCGGCGTGCCGGAGCCGACCTCGCCCGTGCAGAGCTCCGACGGCCACGGCCATTCTCACTGATCGACGCTTCCGCGCTTCGGCCCCGAAGAAGAGGACTCTCCCTTGCTCAACTGGATCATTCGATCATCTCTGAACAACCGCGTGCTGGTGCTGATCGCCGCGCTGCTCGTCTCCGTCTATGGCATGTACGTGACGCTGCGGACGCCCACGGACGTTCTGCCTGACCTCAACCGTCCGGTCGTGACCATCATGACCGAGGCTGCGGGGCTTGCTCCGGAGGAGGTCGAGGCCCAGGTCACGTACAACATCGAAACCGCCGTCAACGGCTCGCCGGGCGTCGAAAGGGTGCGGAGCGTTTCATCCCTTGGGCTCTCGATCGTCTTCGTCGAGTTCCAGTGGGGCACGGACCTCAAATATAACCGGCAGGTCGTCACCGAGCGGATGGGCACCATCACGGAGAAGCTGCCCCCCGGCGTCGTGCCGGTTATGACGCCTGCCACCAGCATCATGGGCGAGATCGCCCTGATCAGTGTTTCCAGCAAAACACTCACGCCGATGGATGTTCGTACCGTCGCGGAGTTCACGCTGCGCCCAGCGATCCTCTCGATTCCCGGCATCGCCCAGGTGACGGCGATGGGTGGCGACCTCAAGCAGTTCAGAGTCCAGGTGGACCCCGAC
>JAFLCM010000411.1 GCA_017303565.1 Planctomycetota bacterium | reverse complement strand
CGCCCGCCCGCACCACGTCGCCCTCCTCAAGAGCGCCCAGGAATCCGGCCGCCTCGACCACGCCGCCGCCCTCATCGACCGCTCGATCTCCTCCGCCGCCCGCCTCCGCCGCACCGTCCTCACCGGGCTGTTCTACCCCGCAGTTCTCGCCGTGGTCAGCATGATCGTGCTGTGGCTGCTCGCCACCTTCGTCATCCCGCGCTTCGCCGACACGCTCCAGTCCCTCGGCGGCGCGCTCCCGTGGCAGACCACCTTCACCATGTCCGCCGCCAGCGTCCTGGTCTGGCTCGTCCCCGCGCTGCTCATCGTCGCGCTGGGCGCGTGGCAGGCGCGTTCCGTCTGGCTCACGCCGAGCCTCGTGCGCGCGGGCCACCAGTGGCTCCTCCGCCGCCCCATCACCGGGCCGCTGCTCTGGAACAGCCAGGGCGCGCTCGTGTGCGAGACCATGGCCACCATGCTCGAGGGCGGCTCCGACGCGCTCTCGGCACTCACTCAAGCCCGAGACGTCGCCACCAGCCCCGTGATCGTCGAGCGCCTCGACCGCGCCCGCGCCGCCGCCCGCGAGGGCACCGACCTCGGCCAGGCCTTCAAGGACAACAACGTCCTCCCCCCCACGCCCCAGGCGGTCCTCCGCATCGCCCTCCGCGCCGGCGACCTCAAGGCCGGCCTCCGCGACGCCGCCGCCCTCTGCGCAACCGACCAGGAACGCCTCACCCAGCGCCTCCTCGCCCTCATGGGCCCCGTCATGATCCTCTTCATGGCCGCCGTGGTCGGCTGGGTCGTCTTCTCCCTCATCACCGGCATGATGGCCCTCAACGAACTGGGGGCCGCGCTTTGAATCACGAGATTCCCTCTTCCGGTGGACGGACGGTGGGCCTGCGCCCCCGCGCCCTTCCCCCGTGCGAACCCACCCCGATTCCGTCAGAATGTCCCCCGCCCGGCGCCGACCGCGCCCCGGCCCTGGAGGTTGCGAGATGAACAAGCCGTACAAGCCCTGGATGCTCGTGGTCACCGCCGGCGGGATCGCCGCGATCGCCCTCGCCTCCGGTTGCGCCAAGGGCCACCGCGCCTCCGCCCGCGCCGTGCCCCCCGCCGCCTACCAGCCCCCCGCCCCTTGGACCTACACCGGCAGGCCCGTCTCCGAGCCGCTCAACGGCGCGGTCCCCACCGTCGCCGCCGCCCCCACCGCACGACTCATCTCCGAAGACTCCTTCACCTCCACCGCGCCCGCTCCCCTCCCCGAGGGCGTCGCCCCCGCGCCCGTCGCCAAGAACCCCGGCGAACTCGTGAAGGTCGTCTACACCGCCTCCAACGCCCCCGCCTCCGAGGTCATCCAGGTCCTCGTTGGCCAGGTCCTCAAGCGCCCCTTTGTCGTCGATCCCCGCCTCGCCGCCGGCACCATCACCCTCGACGTCAACGAGGAGATGACCCGCGACGAGGTCATCGACTTCATCGGCGCCCTCGCCTCGCTCTACGACTGGTCCATCGAGGACCGCGACGGCGTGATGATGTTCCGCGCCGGCGCCGCCCGCGCCAAGGCCCCCGGCGCCCCCGTCATCACCGCCAACGCCGCCGCCGAGACCGAACTCACCGCCGTCCGCGTCCGCAAACTCAGCCACGCCTCGCCCGACTCGGTCGTCCCCGTCATGAAGGAACTCATGAGCGAGGGCGCCAAGCAGTTCGCCGTCGGCCGCATGATCGTCCTCGCCGACAGCACCCGCCAACTCAACCGCATGTCGCGCCTCCTCACCGCCATCGACACCCCCAGTTTCGAGGGCGTGAACGTCTGGACCTACCGCCTCGGCACCCGCTCGCCCGAGGACGCCGCCAAGATCCTCGACACCATCGCCCAGACCAGCCGCATCAACCCCCAGGGCGGCGCCGACCCCCTCGCCGCCTTCGTCCCCGTCACCGGCTCAGACCGCCTGCTCGTCATCGCCCGCGACCCCTCGCTCAAGTCGCTCGTCCGCACCTTCATCGAGCAAGTGGACCAGCCCGCCGACACCGGCCGCCGCGAACGCTACCTCTACCGCGTCCAGAACTTCGAGCCGGAGAAACTCGTCCAGTTCGTCGCGAACTCGATGGCCGACAAGGTCGAGACCGGCGCGAGCGGCAACGCCGCGCCCGGCGCCACCCGCAAGCCCGTCCGCATGGTCCTCGAGGCCTCCGAACGCCTCGTCATGATCGAGGCCTCCCCCGCCGATTACGCCGAGGTCCTCGCCCTGCTCAAGGCCGTCGACCGCCCCAAGATGCAGGTCTTCATCAACTCGACGATCGCCGAGGTCGCCCTCTCCGGCCAACTCGAGTTCGGCGTCCAGTACTTCTTCCAGGGCGAGGGGCTTGAAGGCCTCGGCATCTTCGGCCTCACCGCCAGCCCCGGGCAGGTGACCGGACCCGCCACCGGCAGCATCTTCTTCACCGCCGCCGACGGCCTCGCCCTCGTCCAGGCCATCCAGCGCGAGGCCAAGGTGGAGATCCTCAGCCAGCCCCGCGTCTTCGTGAAGGACGGCTTCAAGGCCACCATCGACGTCGGCGGCGAAACCCCCGTCGCCAGCAGCAGCTCCGAGACACCCGCCCAGGACCAGGGCAACACCCTCAGCCGCACCGACATCGAGTACAAGACCACCGGCGTCAAACTCGAGATCAAGCCCCGCATCAACGAGTCCGGCCTCATCGACCTCGAGATCACCCAGGAAAACCGCGTCCTCACCGCCCCGGACACCTCCACCCAGGCCGGCCAGATCAGCCCCGCCTTCCAGACCCGGCGCGTCATCACCAACGTCACCGTCCCCAACGGACGCACCATCGTCCTCGGCGGCATCATCGACGACCGCAAGGAAACCCGCGTGGCCAAGGTCCCGCTCCTCGGCGACCTCCCCCTCATCGGCCCCGCCTTCCAGACCACCTTCGACAAGAAGGACCGCACCGAACTGCTCCTGACCATCACCCCCACGGTCATCCCCGAGCCGACCGAGACCGTCACGCAGATGAGCGACTTCCTCCGCGCCGCCGAAGCCGTGCGCGACGTCTTCGCCAACAATGCCGATGCGCTCCCCACCGGCATGCTCGCCCACCCCGTGCTCGAGCAGTACCGCGCCCCCGAGCCGGCCGAAGAAGCCGCGCCCGCCGCGGAACCGGCCCCCGC